>NZ_JBJPHU010000196.1:0-7572 GCF_052939515.1 Phormidesmis sp. 146-33 | reverse complement strand
AGCGTCTCGCAGGCGATCAAGGGTTCGTCTCAAATGAGATTCTAGGTCTCGATCGTAAGCGTTAAGAAGTTTGTTTTTGACAGGTTCTAAGATCTGCTCTTCTTGCATTTTACGCAGATAGTCCAGCGATTGAGCTTTGATCAAAGGATACGCATCAAAAAACTCTAGCGGTTGGCCGTTGACAATTTCATCACAAAACTGTTCGATTAATTGTTCTGTCACATATTCCATCACGACAAAAGGCTGTCTTATCTTGCCAGAAGAAAAATCTCGCTCAATCAGCGATCGCCGTGATAACGATTCTACTGACTCTAGCAATCGCATTGGTGATTCAGTTGTGATAATGTCTTCTTTTAATTCTGACAACAGCACGTACTCACGATTGATCGCTAACCAATACATCACCTGCTGTTCTAGTTTTGACAAACGTTGAAATTGTCCATCTAAAAGCGTGCGAATATCACCATAAACCGCAGTATCTTGCTCGATTTGGCTGAGAAATTCATTGACATTATTGCCAAACAGATCGTATATCGTTGTTGAAACAAACTTGAGTGCTAAAGTGTTTCCCGAATAGCGCGTAATGAGTTTCTTTAGCTGTTCATCGTCGCAGATTAATCCTTTATCTTCGAGAATACTTTTAGCTTCTTCTTGATTCACACCCGAAAGCTGCAATACTTTGACCGCAAGCTTTTTCCCTTCTAGGGCCGCGACTTCTTTAGGCTTTTCGCGACTGGTTAATAACAAACAACTTTTGTGCGGCGTTTCGCCCACTTTTTTGAACAAATCTCCATACCCTTCAAAGCTCTCTTTATAGTCGCCTGCCTGATGATAGGACTTGTTTTCACCGCTACGAAGAATTGACTCCACGTTGTCCAAAATTACCAGACAGCGATGTTCTTGTAGCACATTGATTAACCGCAACAGCTTTGTATTCTGGTTATCAGGCAAATCGATCTCTTGCTCACCAGGGAGAAATCGCAGCAGTTCAGCCAAAATGTCTTCTAACGGAGGAGCATTTCGCAGCGATCGCCAAATCACAAACTCAAACTGTGACGCAATACTCCGAGCAAGACGAGCCGCCAGCGCTGTTTTTCCGATGCCACCCAGACCCAGAATCGCCACCAGACGAGCGCGATCGGAAGATTTAGCCTGTCCCAAGATCCAGCCCTCTAGCTCCTCAATTTGGGCCACTCGACCTCGAAAATCTTCCACGTCGATCGCTTCTCCCCAATCAGGGTCAGATTTTGCGGCTTGAGGCTGGATCGACTGAAATTCTTGCAAAATTCTTTGCTTGAGAGAACCCAGCTTTTTGTTACTTTTGCCGTCAATCTCAAACTTGCGGTAGCCCTCTCCCAATCGTTTTCTCACCGCCGCTTCGCTGATATTCAGCTTCTGGGCGATCTCCACACCTGAGTGATCCTTTAGCGCGAGCAGAATGGCTTCTAACTCAGCTTTGGTGATGCCATACTTCGGCGCGATTTCCCGAACAAAGTTTTCAAGAACCTGAGGCATCGGGACAATTCTCTCCATTCCACAATTCAGTTACACACGACATATCCGTAAGTGAGATCTAGGGTGACACCATAGCTGCCCACTCCTGCTTTATGAACTTTTGGTTCTTCACACAAACTACATAATTAGAGTCAGTGTGAGGTGTTGTGAGACACTTCGTTATAGCTTGCGTCACCAACCCATTCTGACACTCTGCACACAAAACAGTCATTTGATAAACTTCGTTACACTTCCAAAGTAATGAGGCTTTGGCGTGGAGCAATAGTCTTTGACCGAATGATTGGGTGGAGAATTTGTATCTTCAGGTACACCTTAAATTATAGGAGAGTGAGAATAATAGTATAGGAGAGATTCACAATCCTTGATTGAGAGTTCACCCTGTAGCAAGAATATTATAGAGACCCTTGCTAGTTGCTCAAATTACCTGTATATTACAGTTAAACTACAGGCGTGTGAGAGAGTGATATAACCTTCCTGATGGCTAGAGTCTGGAGACCAAGCCCCGATCGGGGGAACGCTCCCAGCCAGCCCCTCATTTAACCGTTATCTAGAGAGACTGCTATGCCCCCCACCTCACCTCAATTTCACGAATTGCCGCTTCAGACTCCCGGTGGCATCAAGACTTATCTAAAGCTTCCCAGCCAGCCTTTGGCGATTCAACTACCCGATGCCTTTAGCGGATTCAACGTTCGGTTAATTCAGACCCTATCGGCTCAACACGGTGAATTTCTCACACGCAGCAAGAAGGGCAAGTATGAAACCTTACTAGAGCTAGGAGGACATGTCAGCCAGCGATTTCAAATTGACCGAACCGAAGTAGAAAAAATCCAAGATCTGCATCGAGAAATTGTGAGATGGTGGCTTTCTGAAGAGGGGCTATAGCTGACTAACAGACCGACATACGACAACAGGCGAGACGTTCGATCGCACCCTTGATCTACCCAGGAGAAGCGGGATCAATTTAAAAGAGGCCAATTCAAAATCGACGGCTTTCGATGAACGAGAAGTTCACAAGCTGCAAGACACTCAGAGAAATCGATTCGGTTGACCTCCTTGACGGAGTTTGTATCTCCCACCAAGCAGATGCCTTTAGGAGAGAAGTCTGGCAATCTGTATCATATGTGAGATTTTTGTGAGAAGTGTGAAAAGTTAGTTTCTCTAGACGCATAAGCAGCCCGCGATCGCATGAGAGATTGATCAGGGGACTGTTCTCAATCCGACGATGCCACGGTTTGGATTATTCACAGCTATTCTTGAATGGAGAAAATCCCATGAACTTTACACTTCCGACTACTCGGCTGCTTTCTCAACCCGTTCTTGGGATGATTGAGACGGCCGACCTGCGCGAGTTGCGTGTCGAATACGGCGGCACAACCTGGCCCGCCCGAATCTATGACGCGAATAGTCAACCCGCCATTGTATTTCCTGGACAGTTTGTGACGATCGTCGGTCTAGAAGATAGCATCACGCTGCTGATTCAGGTTTAGGCGGCGATCGATCTTCAGGGCTTAATTCAAGATCATAGGAGAAAGTTCGGTAGCTTGTATTTTCGGCGAAATTCAACCTTCAACGAGAACAACAGACTGCCGAGTTTCTCCGACGATCAGGAGTCCCCCTTCTCCTTTAGAAGACGCTTGCAATTTTCTAAAGCTTTGTCTGAATTTTTCGTACGGCCTTCAACAAAATTGGAGAATCATACAGCGCTGTTTTGACCCTAAACTTTAGCTCATTAACTAGAGAGTAATCGGGTTGATTTCGATAGAATTTCACACCTTTGTATTCTTGATATTTGATGAAGTCTTTGCGGACAAATAGATTGCCAAATGCATAGTCAGCAGGCAAATAATGAGCGGTTAGAGACTTTCTAGAAAATTGACGATCGCTCGTCGGCAATGCCCCATGAATCGTTCGAGAATTCCAGAATAAAACATCTCCTTTTTTGAGTGCTGGCGCGTGGATTTGGTCGCCATGTTCTTCCACATAATCCTTCATCAGCTCTAGCCATTCAGAGTGAGGAAGATCAGGCGTATCGCTGTGCAGATCAACGATCGTAGTTTTGGGAAGAACGTAGAACCGACCTGCCCTCTCGTCGATATCCTCTAGAGCAATCCAGGCAGCCAGCAAATGTCCATTGGGCACGGAGTCTAAGTACCACCAATCCTGGTGAGGAGTCGTTGCAGTGTTGGCATCAAACAGCATTGTTTGCATCAGATTGCAGGCTTCGGAACCCGTGACATCCCGCAGTGCTTGTTGGATTGCATCACCACAGTAAATCTCTTTGGCGAGTGTGCTAAATTCTGCAAACTTTTCATAGTCGTGAATGTCTAGAAATGCTTGTTTGACATAGCCAAACTCATCTAAACAATTTGCTTCGTAGCGATTAGTATCTTGTCGAAAAAAAGGATAGCGAGAAGGAACAATTTTTGTTTGATATTGCTCCAAAAATTTATCAATTAACTCAGCCGAAATCAGTTGAGGAAAGATGACGTAACCATTCGTATCGTAATACTCTTTTTGACTCATGATAGACTCCCGCAACACTTAGAGCAAAATCCACGATCGAAGCCAAAGACTCAGGAGCGCACCAGCTTAAACAAACGGATTGAGAAACCCGCTTAAACTTGATAAAAGGGTAGTTAAATCTACGGAGAAATTTCCAGGGTATTGCTCCAACTTCATCTAAGGTTTAACTTAGTCCAAGAAAAATTAACAATTGAAGAGGAGTGAGCTTCTAAAGGTTCACAGTTTGGTGTTTTGCAACACAGGTTTGCAACGTGTCGATCGACAAACTACACCTGTGAGACTAATGGCGGCCTTCTCGACTCCCGACCAAATGGCGCAAAATTGCGGTAGGGGCTAAGTTCGATCGCGTCAAAATGCCCTGTGATGGGCTAAACAGGAGCGCCAATAAAAATAAACTGGATGAAACTAATACGATCGCAGGCCCCGATGGAACGTTGTGATAGTAGCTAATATAAATTCCGGTAACGCTGGCGAGAACCCCAATGATTGCACCTATTCCCATCATTTGTTCTAGTTCTTTAACCAAAAGATAAGCAGTCAGAGCAGGGCCAATCAGCATAGAAATGACTAAGATTACGCCTACTGCTTTCATACTGGCGATGATAGTTAGGGTAATGGTAGCCATAAAGCCACAGTAAATAGCGTTGATCGGCAACCCGATCGCTTTTGCACCTGTCTGATCAAACGTATAAAACAAAAGTTCTTTATAAAATAATTTAATTATGATCAGAATTAAGCCTGTAATGATCAAAGTCCGATGAATGTCGGCGATCGTGACTCCGAGAATGTCACCAAACAAAAAACTATCGAGATCAATTTTGTTTTTTAACACCGTAATTAACGTCACGCCCAACGCAAAAAAGCTGGAAAACGTCAACGCCATTGCTGCATCAACTTTAATACGAGATTGAGACCGAATCCACGCAATTAGAAACGCTCCAAGCAATCCTGAGCCAAATGCGCCAAGCAAAATATCAACCCCAAAGAAAAACGAAACTGAAATCCCTGGCAACACACAGTGAGCAATCACATCTCCTAACAAAGCCATCCGCTGCACGATTAGATAGCTACCCACAACGGGACAAAGAATGCCCACGAGAATGCCAATCGCGATCGCATTCCGCATAAATTCGTAGCTCAAAGGTTCGAGGAGCCAGGTTAGCATGGGTGTCTGGAGAATTTAGTGTGTGGAAAAATCAGCGGGTTTTTAGCAAAAAAAGGTGGTTTCTAAATCCTGACGTAAGGGCGTTTGTAGAGACGTTCCGTAGGCTTGATGCAGGTTTTCGGGGGTCATGACTTGTTGAGGAGTGCCGTCAGCAATGAGTCTCTGATTGAGCAGTAACAAGCGATCGAGTTCCATCAAAGCTTGTCCCCAATCGTGGCTGCTGACTAAGAGAATTTTGCCCTGCGATCGCAACTCTCCAAAAATTTCTAAAATCACCGCTTCGGTTTTTTTATCGACTCCAGTAAACGGTTCGTCAAACAGAAATAAATCGGCTTGTTGAGCCAAGGCCCGCGCCAAAAAAACTCGCTGCTGTTGTCCGCCTGATAATTCTCCGATACGGCGATGTTTGAGGGGATACATTTCCACCCGTTCGAGGGCCGCTTTTACGATTTCTTGGGCTGCTCGTCCGGGACTGCGAAACCAGCCTAGCTGACGAGTTCTGGCCATCATCACCACATTCCAGACGCTAATCGGATAGTCCCAATCAATCTGCGATCGCTGCGGCACATAGGCGACTTTTTCAAGCTGCTGGTGAAGCGGACAGGTGCAATATCGAACGACTCCATGATCAGCCGGAATCAAGCCCAACATGGCTTTGAGCATTGTACTTTTGCCCGCTCCGTTGGGGCCAATAATGCCGACTAGTTGCCCTGGTTTGATGGCAAAGCTGACGTGATCTAATCCCAAAATGCCCCGGTAATTGACAGCCAGGTGTTGAACCTCTAACATGAAAAGCCTGAGTGAAAATGATTCTCATTATAAGCCAATCTTGCTCATCCCAAGTATTACGAGGGCCTTAAAATTATGCAGTCTGCATTGCGTCCAACCTGGAAAGCGGCGGTTTTGTCGCTAACGATGAGTCTTTTTGCCTGCGGTACCTCGACTCCGCCCGTCAGCCAAACCAGCCCCACGACCAGCCCTGCGGCGACTCCGGAGACTCCAGCGGCGACCAAAACGGGAGTCAAAGTTGTGGCAGCTAACACAGTGCTGTGTGATTTAACCAAGCAAATCGCGGCTGAAACGATCGACCTGACTTGTTTGATTCAACCTGGAAGTGATCCTCATGTGTATGAACCAACTCCCGTCGATCGCAAGGCGATAGAAGATGCCAAGTTGGTTTTATATGGCGGCTATAGCTTTGAACATAGTCTAGTGAAGTTGATTCAAGCGTCTTCTAGTTCTGGTTCTAAAGTTGCAGTTTTTGAAGTTGCGGTTCCCACTCCTCTCATGTTTGAAGAAGATGGGCAAACGGTGCCTGATCCTCACGCTTTTCACAATGCTCAAAATGGGGTGCGGATGGTAGAGGTGATTCAAAGCAATTTGGCAAAAGTTGCCCCTGCGAATGCTGCTTTGTATGCCAAAAATGCCCAGACAATTACAGGTGAACTGTCACAAATTGATACGTGGATCAAGTCACAAATTGCCACCATTCCTACAGAGTCTCGCAAGTTAGTCACCACTCACGACGCGCTCGGCTATTTCTCTAAGGCCTATGACATTCCGGTGCAAGGGGCGCTAGAAGGAGTGAGTACCGAGGAAAAACCCACCGCATCCAGGGTCAAAGATCTGGTAAAGGATATTGAAGGTGCTAAAGTTCCGACCATTTTTGCTGAACTGTCGATCAATCCTCAATTAATTGAAGCGGTGGCGAAAGAGGCAAATGTCAAACTCTCCGATCGCGAACTCTACACAGATGGGCTAGGCGAGGCGGGCAGTCCGGCGGACACTTATCAAAAGATGTTGATGGCGAATACTCAATCGATCGTGGAAGGGTTAGGGGGAAAGTTCACACCATTTGTCGCAAAGTGATCAGGAAGTTGTAATGGGCTAAATTGCCGTGTGAACGACCTCTTCGACTGACTATCAAGGGGTCGTTTTGCAGCTTTTCAAACAGGTGACAACTCCTTAACCTTCTATCGTTGAGTTGAATTAAATTGTTTTAATTGAATATTTGCATCGAAAGCTTTGTGAATTTATTTATAAAATTCGATCGTAAAGTTTGTCTTGTAAAATCATTGAGAATTTTTTGAAGCGATCGGTTCTACTTAAATATCAATTTGAATGTCTACTTGATGAGGCTTTTTCACCTCGATGATCAGTCCTTCTGCCCCTAACCTTCCAATTCGGGGGGACTTTAGACAAGAGTTTGGGTTCAGATTTTGCTGCCCTCATCGGGAGCATCCCAATTGTGTAGCACAGTCTTTCTGCCCTCACTCTCTCCCGCAGGAGAGGGAACAAGAGATCTGACTCCCTTCTTAGGGCCTATCCGAAAACCATAAAATCTGTGAGATGATGAAGGCAAGCGAGTT
>NZ_JBJPHU010000195.1:0-7580 GCF_052939515.1 Phormidesmis sp. 146-33 | reverse complement strand
TCTGAGCCTTCTTACGCCCCAAGGGGCGGGGAATTTACCCCTGATGAGATTAAAAAGTCGGAGATCTCGCAGGAACCGACAAATGACCATTGATCCAGGAATGACAATCGCTCAATTTCAGCACTACCTGGCGTGGTGATAATTGGCTTCTAATGGGCTGACACCCTTTCTCTACCAATACACTACGAATGTACTGAGCAATTCTAGGCAGGGCATGTAGATCAATTCCAGCCGTGGAGATGGTGCGTTTGGGTGCGTTCAGTTGACGTAGCAGCGATCGCATCAAGTTCTCTGGTGTAAGTTGATCAGGATGAATTGCCTCTAGCAACCCCAGTTTTGCCAGCCGTTCAGCCCGGAGCCACTGTTCCTGAGATGGCTTAATTCGGGGTACCATTATGGCTCGTTTGCCCAGTGACAAAATCTCACAGGTGGTGTTATAGCCGCTCATGGCAACCACTGCATCAGCGGCTGCCATATAGCTGATCAAATCATCGGTAAACTCACCCATTTGCACTTGAGGATAGCGCGATGCAGTTTCAGCCAGTGCTGCTTGCTGTTCTAATGGCATTTCAGGGCCACAGATGATTAAACTACGCAACTTGAGCGTCGAGGGTGAATGAGCTAAACCGGACAGATAGGTATCAATTAAGCTGTAGCCATCTTCGCCGCCGCCCGGAGTCACCAGCACCAGTTGCTCTTCTGACTGAAGTTGCAACGCTTGGCGAATTTGGGCTGGATTCTTATCGCCAGGCTCTTTACGAATGTAGCCACAGAATTGCACCTTTTCTGCCACCGCTGCTGGAAATTGATATTCCTGACGCACATCAAATACATCAGCGCTGCCTACCACCAAGATGCGATCGTAAAACGCTTGAATGGCATCGGAATAACGATGTTTCTGCCAATCCTGAATCGTCACATCGGGATGATCCAGAATGTCTCGCAGCAACAGCACCAGTTGAGTATCTGGAAGCTCTTCTTGCAAATACTCTAATGAGGTTTGTAATTCATTTCGCATCCCCAAGGGCTTTTTGTCTACCAGAAACACATCCGGTCTGAAGCTGGCGATCGCCAATAAAATCAGTTGCGATCGCAACAGCACGGTTTCCTCTGTTTCCGTTCCCAGATACTTGGTAGACAGTTCACCAGAAGTGCCTCGATTCAAGCAGGGTAATTTGATGTAATCCAATCCTTTGAGAAGCCGAAAACTATGCAGCATCGGCGAACCAGACAGCATCAAGCTCGAAAGGGCAGGGATTGAATGCAGTAGATGCGTACAAATTGCCAACATTCTGCGAATATTGCCGAGACCGAAGCCATCGTGGGAATAAACTATCAGTCTCATAGCGCAATTGTCCTTTATGCGTAGATGAACAGGCGATACCACTGTGGATTTTGGATTTGCGATTTTTGATTACATTAGCCTATGCAATGCAGCGTTCTGCATCAATTTGTCGTGGATGCTTCAAACACTAGCCAAAACAGGCTGTGAAGCAGGAACAGAAATAGTTTGGGTAGTCAACATCTGGCAGCGGGATAGTAAAGCGCCAGCCACTGTCGGACGACCAATACCGACGTAGTAGAAACCAGCTTGCTCTATACGCTTCTGGGTTCAGAAAGTTGCGCCCATCCACTATGACGGGCAGGTGCATTTGGTTAGCAAGTGCGGTGTAATCCAGGGTGCGGAAGAGTTGCCAGTCGGTGACTAATACCAGGGCATCACAGCCTGCTGCCAGCATTTCTGGGCTGGTGGTCAACGTGGCATTGGATAATGCCGGATGGATGGAATCGGTTGGAATAATAGGATCGTAGGCTTTCACTTTGGCACCCAGGCGCGTTAGTTCCTCAATTAAATCCAGTGCAGGCGCATCCCTTAGATCATCAGTATCGGGTTTAAAGGTTAATCCCAGCAGCCCGATGGTTTTGCCTTTCAAAATTTTGAGAATCTGCTGGAGCTTTTCAACCGCAGCTAAGCGCTGGTTGCGATTGGTGCTGACGGCAGCCGTCAGCGGTTGAGCATCGTAGCCGTAATCGTGGGCAGTGTGAATTAGAGCAGACACATCTTTGGGGAAACAGGAACCGCCCCAACCAATACCCGCTTGTAGAAACTTGTTGCCAATGCGCGAATCTAACCCAATTCCTTGAGCAACTTGTGTAACATCAGCGCCAACTCGATCGCAAATATTGGCGACTTCATTAATAAAACTGATTTTCGTTGCCAAAAAAGCATTGGCAGCATATTTAATCATTTCTGCCGAAGTTAGATCCGTCACGACCACCGGGACAGGTGGCAACGATAGATCTTTGGCAAACTGGCGTTCCACGATCGGCGCATAGAGTTGTTGCATTAGGCTAATGGCATGAGTGCTGTGACTGCCTAACACGATGCGATCGGGGTTAAACGTGTCATAGACTGCCGATCCTTCCCGCAGAAATTCGGGATTGCTGACCCCATCGAATCCAGTAATTTCATATTGTTGTTCCGTTACCCCATCCATCACAATCCGCTGCACCCAGTCGCCAGAGCCAATCGGCACAGTGGACTTGTTGACTATCACCTCATACCTACCATTCAAATGGGTGCCAAGGTCATGGGCAACGGCTTCCACAAAGCGGGTATTGCTTTCTCCGGTAGGCAGTGCGGGTGTGCCAACGGCAATAAACAAAATCTCACCGTGCGTCACACCTGCGCCTAAATCGGTGGTAAATTCTAAATTTCTAGATTGCATGGTGGACTGCATAATGTCCTCCAGGTTCAAAAATGGGCGATCGCCCCAACTGCATCAATGCTATTTTTTCGGCATTGTTATCCACGCAAACGACCTGGTGGCCAACCCTTGCGAGACATGCACCTGTCACCAATCCGACATATCCTGTTCCAATAACGGTTACTCGCATCAGGCTAAATCCTCTCAAGAATGCCGCATTCAATTAAAACTCGATTGATAACCAAGCATTCACTGTCTCTATGCTCAACAGGTTCGCACCTCCTCGCAAAGACTTCATGAAGATCACATGAGAAAGTTCTCACAGAAGCGATGAAAACATTGATTAAAACTTAGATTTGCAGTAATTTGCCAATGAATAAACGTATCAGCAAATACAAAGTTTTGAATAGTATAGATAGAGATTTCCTGAGCAAAGCCTCATAGAGGCAAACACGAAAATGTTCTCAAACTTGAGCTTAATGAGAAACTTCTCATTAAAGCTTCATTGTTACCTGATGCTGGATGTTCTGACAAATTCCAGGAGCAGGTTGTCAATAGAGTTATACCAAGCTTTCAGTTCTGCGCTAAATGCCACCCATTGAGACTGAAGGGTAGGAGGGTGGCATCGGTCATAAGCTGCCATTCCAGTTCGGTAGTGCTTGAGGTCGAACATCACTCATCCTTGGGCTTATCCGCTCCTGGCAGTCCATCTGGAGTGTAAACCGTTTCAGTTACATTAATTCGCCCCAAAATCGTCACGCCTGTAGTGGCTAACACAACGACAATTTGAGAGATGCCATTGGGGTCAATTTTGCCTGTGTTTTGATACGTTTCGACATTCTTGGCAACGACGGGCGAGATGGATGCAATTGCAGTAAGGACGGCTCCCCAAAAGGTAATGCTCTGGAAAATGCTCTTTTTGGGGACGGAAGAAGAGTGGCTAACCTGCATGACAAATGCTCTGAATGAATAGTCGTGAGCATGACATCACTTCTGAGGAGCATCCCTACGGAGGGTATGTATTCCCCTTTCGGGTACTTTGTGAGTTTTCCTGTACTGCAACCGATCGCACGAGTGTCACTGCTAAGTCGGAATGCCCCAACTGAAGCGTGTGGATTAACTTATCACTCGAAGACTGCTGCATAACCTCCCAGTTTCACCCCTGTAAATCATCAGACAACGAAGCCGTAATCCAGGCATTCAGGAGATCGATCATGTTGCACCTCACCTCCAACAAATTCATCGCTTCCCTCCTTCAGCCCATCGCTAAAAAGCTCGACGCGATCGAAATCCGCAACCCAGAAACCGCCCACTTCTTCTGTCGTCTTATCCCTGCTCAATGCCCGTTTGAACGCGATATTCGCTGTTTTGGTCGGGTGCTGCTCCACATTCCCCCGATGTGCAAACTGAATCCGTTGTATGAGCAATTGGTTAGCTTGCGGTTCAAAGCCCTTTGCTATTTGGCAGATGTCTGTGGAGAAGATATTGCAGCTTATTGCTGACCATCAGGAAACTGCCAACACGCAATCTCTTTCAGACTTTTGCTGTCACACAAACAGCCTTAACGTGAGTTTCTGTTCCATTGCTACTCAAACCCGGATACTAACTTAGTCCCGATTGCTGAACCGATCAAGAAACGAAGATAGTGATAGACCAGGAAACAGTCTTTCAATGACATCATAATGATGTTCTATCGATGCCACAATGACTTCAGCTACTTAGATAGAACTAGAGCGACATTCGGCAACGCCTTTTCCCCTTCTTCAAAACCCTCATTAAGTTGCTCTTGCGGAAAAAACTTTCTACTTTTGTATCTTACAGAAGTGGTTCAGTGAGATTATCGCGATCAAGTTCACCAATCCATTTTGGAGGTTGACGATGATGGACGAGAAACCGAAGGGTCTAGCTTATTACTTGGGACGATCACTGCAAGTTATTGGATTTACAGTCTGCCTTCTAGCGATGTTTAAATTCGCCACGCTTTTTGTTGAGTTTGCAGAGCATTTTGGCGACTTCTCAAACTTTGAGCAACAAGCTAGAAAGTTTTCCGAAATGGCTTCTGTTTTCCCCCAATTCCTGATTGGTGGAGCAATCGCAGCAATGGGTGGTGGACTAACCTATGAGAGAGATGCTGCGCTGCTGGCAGGCAAAACCAACATAACCGCGAAAAATATCATCAGTGCGGGTGGTCATGTCAGCAACATTGCTGGGGATGATATCAGTGGACAAGTAATGAACTCTATCACTCAGCTTCATGTTTCAAGAAATCCCGATGCTAGACAATTAGCAGATCTGCTCTACCAGCTTCAAACCGCGATCGAGGCTGATCGTAGTTTAGGAACGGTAGACAAAACGGATGCTCTAGAACAGGTGAAAGCTTTAAGCCAAGCAGGTAAGGATTCTCAAATAGCGAAGACGGCAATTAGAACGTTGAAAAGTATGATGACTGAACTACCAACCGCTGTAACGTTCCTTGAGGCGTGTAGCAAGCTGCTGCCCATGATTTCGGGGTTGTTTGGTTTGAGAATTTAATCACGAAGTATTGTGTCTCAGGCAGCAAAAGAGTGCTGGGGGGACAGTTCACATCATTTCAATGCTAGAGTCTGGTAGGAACACAGAGGCACTCTGTCATGCTCGATTTCGCTTACACAGTCTTGAGTTGGAGTTGAATTATGTTGAAGCGAGTGATGCTAACTGCGCTCGTTACCATAGTTTTGAGTAATCCAGTGATTGCAGCCCCCCAATGGGAGTCTCAAGGAGTAGCTTCTACAGGCGAGAAAGTTTATCTCAATCTGGATTCAATTCAAATTGATCGACGTAGCGTAGGATTCAGAGCTACACCTGGCTATTTTTTCACTTACCAAATCGGCAAGGATCGTCCTACTGCCTTTACTACCTGCGACGGAAGGTTTCAGGTAGAGGCTAACGGAGTATTTAAGCCACTAATGAAGCCGCAGTCTGAAGCCACTCGCAAGATGTTGGAGCGAGTTTGCCACTATCAGCGTAAACGAGCATATGTATTTGCTCCACCGTCGAACGTTAGAACTGGACCTAATGGCAAGATTCTGTGTTCGATTAAGACTCAGGCGACGATTATCACCTATGGCTCCATCCCCTATGGAGAAGAAGCTGGATGGTTCTACACGGATGTATGCGGCAAGATAGGAGTCATTCATACTAGTCAAATCCGATTCTAAAAGCGTTCCAAGGCAGACTCCAGCGAATCGTAAATCTTTTGCATCTCATCCTCGATGGCGTATTTAAGGGTAAATGTAGCGACCTGCAATCATAAACCGCCAAACCTGCAATCATCGCATTTTCAAACCAGGATTAACTGCAACTATAAAACTGCTCGAACCAGAATTAGTTGCAACTGAGCCAGGATTAACTGGCACTCAACCTGCAATCATCCATTTCAGCCAGGATTAACTGCAAATAAGCCGAATCCTTTACTGGCAGGGAACAAGAGAAAAATCATTTCAGGAAGTGTCAAGAAACTCGTAGCGAAGCTGAGTAAGTTAACTTTGAAAGATAGACGACTTTCTTCACCCGGAAACTGGGGAGTTGAAGCCGCACACAGAGGTTTTCAGGGGTGTTAAGAAAACGGTCGTTTTTTTGCCCGTCAGGTGCAGTCCATCTTGGCTGAAGCGCCTATAGACCTGTTTTCAACTCAGGACATTTGTCTAAACAAGCTGTCAAACCATTGTCTGACAATACTTTCCGTCAGTTGCAATTAATCCTGGTTTGAGCGGATGATTGCAGGCTGATTGCAAGGAAGTCCCGGTTCAGTTGCAGTTAATCCTGGTTGAAGTGAAATGATAGTTGCAACTAATCCTGGTTTGAAAATGCGACGATTGCAGGTTTGAGCATTTATGATTGCAGGTCGCTACATCTAGCAGGCATGATCGTCACGCGCAGGACAAACTATTTCGCCTCTAATTGAGCGAGGCATCACTCTAGCCGCATGTTCTTCTCCATACTTGAAGCCAGCAAAGAAAACTGACGCAAAAGCAGACAGCAGAAAACATGCTGTAGTGGACAATCCAACATTGATATTCATCTCATTTCCTCATGAAGTTTGTTGAGCTTTCTCAGGCAGAGCTGCACCGATTATCAGAAAGCGCCTGAAGAGAACAAACTTCGTGAGGAGAAAGTGCAATTCTTTCACTTGGCTTGCTCTCATCAACAAGGTGAGAACTTGCTGTCAGACACCCATCCAGTACGCACAAACTAGCGCGAATTAGACATAGAAAAGATTAGCAGGTTTTGCAGAAAAAGTTTCAGAAAGCGCGTGCCATCTGGTACTTGTAACAAAATTTTACAATACATTGACAAATGACTATGGTGCTGAATTAGCACAATGTACCTAGATTCTGCAAGGAAATAGTTACAAAAGTTTATATATTATTGACATACCCCCCGAACCACCGCACAATACTTATCCGAAAGTGCAATTCTTTCACTCGGCTTGCTCCCCTGTTGATGTGAGAAATCAATGGGGGAAAGTCATTTTTAGGATTTGTTACAAAGTCAGTTCTGAAGGGCATCACACTCGATACTCTCCCACCTGGTCATGGTCAAGCACGAAGATCTTTGGTGGCTCCAGCGGTTCAAGCAGGTTGTCTGAAATGAAAGTTGAGGGATAAGCGCTCAGTTTTTCCAAAACACCCTCATAAATGCCCCGTAACTCAGTGGCATCTTCGGGCAGGTTGGCGATTGACTGAATCACGCTGTATCTCAACCAATGAATCTCGTCTGAGTTCAGTTCAACTTGCATGGTTCACCCTCCTTTGGCATTTCGATTCCTTAGCGTTGTCTTTGGTGTGTGATTCGTTCAGCCTAAACAGATAGCAATATCTGGGGACGGCTGGC
>NZ_JBJPHU010000194.1:0-7682 GCF_052939515.1 Phormidesmis sp. 146-33 | reverse complement strand
TGGGGGATTTAGGGGGCGAGGATCTGTATCAGTAACTAGTGGATTTGGTATAAGGTCTTGTCTAAGGTCTTGTCTAATGTCTCCGGTCTAACATCTTTTGTCTAACGTCTCCAGTCGGCTTAATCGTGGGCCGATAGCCATAGTAGCGATCGACTCCGTAGTAGCTGCCCGATTCATTTTTAGGAATTACCCCATTCACCACCATGCCCAAAACGCGCTGACCGGATTGATTCAACAGCGATTTTGCAGCCGCGATCGCACCCGAATTCACCACCCCCGGACGCACCACCAACAGCACGCCATCCGCCAGCTTGCCGAGTGTCAGACCATCCGCAGCAAGCGCGATCGGCGGCGTGTCAATGATAATAAAGTCATAATCTGCTTTGGCCGCTTCGATCACGGCTGCGATCCGTTTGGAACTGAGCAACGCCATCGGATTAGGAGGAATCGTGCCCGCCGTGAGAATGTCCAAATTGATCAATCCCTCAGCGACACTGGTTCGATATTCTGCCTGACCCACCAACACATCGCTGAGTCCCTTAAAGTTGGGCAAATCCCAGATGCCATGCTGACTCGGACGACGCATATCCGCATCAATCAGCAGCACCCGACGACCCATCTGAGCATTCGAGACCGCTAGATTGGCAGCGACAAATGATTTGCCTTCGGTCGGCAGAGCACTGGTTACCAACACGACTTTTAGCGCCCGGTCAGTCATGGTGAAGCCCAGCGTCGTTTGCAGCATCTCAAAGGCAGCACTCACAGGCGAATAGGGATTGTCTCGCACAGGAACGATCGCCGCCCCTTCTCCCAGTTTTTGCGAAAATCGAGGAATTGTCCCCAACAGCGGAAAGTCGAGCAGTCGTTTGGCTTCGTCGGTGGTTTTGACCGATTTGTCGATCGCCTCCAATATCACCATCACGGACAGACCTGCCAAAATTCCCAAAAATCCGCCCAGTGCAAGATTGAGCAAAATTCGAGGAGAAATCGGACGGTTGGGCACCATTGCCGCCGAGATGACTCGCGCATTACCCACATTTTGATTTTCGACCACCTGGACATCTTGCAGCCGTTTTAGCAGTTCTTCGTAGGTCGATCGCGCCACCTGTAATCGACGTTCTAGCCCCCGTTGAGTTTGTTCTAACCGGGGCAGCACATTGGCCCGATTTTGATTAAACACATAGGCATTTCTCAAGACGGTGACGCGATTTTCTAGTCCTCTCCGATCGACTTCCAGCTTGACCAGTTCCGCCGTCATGCCTTGTTTTAACTGACTGATTTGCAAGTTTTGATCGGCCACCACTTGAGGATTTCCCAGGGTTTGGGTAACTCGTTTGTCAAGTTGAGTTTTGAGGGCGGCTTCTCTACGCTTGAGGTTAGCGATCAGGGGGTGGCCGTCTTGATAGCGCGCCTGCTGTACCGCCAATTGATTTTGCACCTGCCGATAGTCGTTTAACACCTGCTGGACTTGAGTAGACTGACTCAGAGAGGTGAGGGCAATCGCTTGTTGTGCATTCAGGTCTAGCTGATTTTGCATCGATCGAGCGCGAGAAGCCGTGTCTGCCAATTCTGCTTGCGCTTTGGTGATTTGATCTGCCAGATCGCTCAGTCCTGTCACCATTGTTTTGGCTTCTTCGTCCAGCGATACCACCCGATTGGCTTCTTTAAATTGGCGCAAATAGCTCTCTGCTTCTGAAACTCTAGCTTCGACGGTGGGCAGTTCTTTGCTGATAAATTCTCGTGCAGCGACGGCCTCAGCCCGATTCATACGAACGTTGCTTTCTAGATAATTTTGAGTGAGCAGATTGACCACCATTGCCGCTTCTTTAGCGTTTGTGCTGCGGTAAGACAACTCTAATACATCGGTTCCCCGAATGCTTTTGACCTTTAGTTTTTTGAGAAATTCCTCAACTGTAAGCGGTTTCCCGTCTGCGTCTTTGAGCTTCAATCTGGCAATCGTTTTCTGAATCAGAGGTGTTGATCGTATTATCTCAGACTCAGTATCTAGCGGATTACTCAACTGGGTCAGACCGCTTAACTCTCCTGCTTTCTCCATCGTTCCAGAAAGTGAAGAGACTCGATTCGTCTTGTTAAATAAAAGGGTTCCTTCTGCTTCAAAGATAGGCTTTTGCAGGTAGGTGAGCGCAATTGTCAGCCCAAATACAGAGCCGAGCGCCATAAAACCAGCCAGCCAGCGCCGCTTAAAAATCAGCCAATAGCGCTGCAAATCGAGAGAATCTTGATTTTCAGGGTTAGATAGCATGGCAAAACCGAGAGAGAGCAGGAATGAGGGATTTGAAGGTTGAGCGCGATCGAGGTGGAATAACTCACACAAAAGTTTAGATCAAATAGAGAAGTCAGAATTTAAAGTTAATTGGCTATCTGGGTTCTTCTCTGTAGCCCATAGACGGCGAGGCCATCCTGTTTGATAGGCATCACAGTGTTTTCTCAAGTCTGTCTAACAATCTCTGTAGTATCTCGACAGTATCTCGACAAATGAAGAAAAGTTTTTGCAAATTCCGTAATCTTATCCATAATTGGGCATCTTGGTGAAATTTGTAATGGCTGTGATTTATCGGCACATGATACTTCATTTCTCAAGAATTCATCGAAAATAACTGCTTGTGGTGGTCGTTTTACAGAGAACACGATTTGATTGCTTAATTGGATTGCTCAATCGCCCTCCCATTGCCCTTTTCGCGCTTTAAGTACTCAGATGTCTAGCACTCTTTTTTCTGAATCGTCAGCAAGACTACCGCTCTCTCGCCGTCAACTTGCGATCGCGCTTCTCACCGGAGACATTTTCGGATTTAGCATTTGTTTGTCATTGGCACTGTGGTTCCGTTTGGGTTACGTTAGCGTACATCCGCTGTTCTATAGCGTTGGATTATTTGTTTTGACTGGGTTGTATTTAGTCGATGGCTATCGTCCAGAGTTGCAGATTCAAGGCGTTTGGGTGTCGCTGCGAATTGTAATTAGTAATTTGACGATCGCGCTGCTCAGTGCGGCTCTCATTTACTTATTAGGAAGAGAGATTGCATATTCACTGGCCGGAAGAGACGTTTTGTTACTTAGTTTGACCTTATTTACGGGTTGGGCAATTGTTTTAAGACGGGGTGCGATCGCCTGGTTTCAAGCTCAATCTCAGTGCGATCGCTGGTTAGTTGTAGGGGCTGGAGAGCAGACCTGGAGACTGGTTCAGGATCTCTCAATACTACAGCCATCGGGACAAGTCGTGATTGAAAATTCTGAACCAACCCTGCTCACTTTGTCGATCGAATCGTCTGGTATTGCAACGCACAATCATTCAACTCAGCGTTTTCAATCCTGGTCGGGGGTCATTGTCTCTGCCAAAGATGAGTTGATCGAGCCACAGATTAAGCAACTGATGCACTTGCGGTTACAGGGGACTGTGATCTATGGATTACTAGATTTCTATGAAGCGTTCTTTTATAAATTACCTTCTCGATTACTCAGTGATTGCTGGTTTATTTCGAGTAGTGGATATCGGCTGATCAGCGATCGGGTCACGCTCAAAATCAAGCGCATGGTTGACGTGGTATCCGCGATTACATTGCTGTTCGTATTCTCACCTGTGATGGTCGCGGCGACTCTGGCAATTTGGTTGGATAGTCCCGGCAGTGTGTTGTATAGCCAGATGCGATCCGGGCTAAATCGTAAGCCCTTTAAGGTCTACAAGTTTCGATCAATGTATCAAGATGCCGAGACGCGGGGCGCACAATGGGCACAAGAGCGCGATCCTCGAATCACACGAGTTGGATACTGGTTACGCCTCATGAGAATCGATGAATTGCCCCAGATCTGGAACGTGCTGCGCGGAGAAATGAGCCTGATTGGCCCTCGTCCAGAACGTCCCGAATTTGACACCAAGCTGGCAGCAGAAATTCCCTATTATGACGTTCGCTATTGGGTCAAACCGGGCATTACAGGCTGGGCACAGGTGATGTATCCCTACGGAGCCTCTGTAGAAGATGCTTACGAGAAATTAGCCTATGACTTGTACTACATCAAAAATTACTCCCTCTGGTTAGAGTGGGCGATCGCATTCAAAACCATTCGAGTTGTTCTATTAGGAAAAGGCAGATGAGTCAAAAAGTCTTGGTGACGGGCGGTGCAGGCTACATTGGTTCGCATGTGGTTCGTCAATTGGGTGAAGCAGGCTACGACGTAGTTGTTTATGACAACTGCTCAACGGGTAGCGCGTCGGCCGTGCTGTCGGGCAATTTGATTAATGCAGATTTAGCGGATGTCGATCGCCTCTACAAAGTCTTTGCAACTCATCAATTTACGGCGGTGTTCCATTTTGCAGCCAGCCTCAATGCTCCCGAATCAATCGCCAATCCGCTTGACTACTACACCAACAACACTCGCAATACATTAAATTTACTGCGCTGCTGTGAAACCTTTGGCATTGATAAAATAATCTTCTCTAGCACAGCGGCCGTCTATGGAGAACCCGATCGCAATCCCGTGACCGAAGAGACTCCCACCCGGCCCATCAACCCCTACGGCCGATCAAAGCTGATGAGCGAATGGCTAATTCAAGACACCAGCAAAGCATCTCAGTTGCGCCACGTCATTTTGCGCTATTTCAACGTGGCCGGAGCCGAACCGAGAGGGCGAATCGGACAAATGAATCTTGAAGCGACGCACCTGATTCGCGCTGCCTGTGACGCTGCTTTGAGCCGTAAACCGGGCGTAAGAATCTTTGGCACCGATTTCCCGACTCCCGACGGCACTGGAATTCGCGACTACATTCATGTCGAAGATCTCGCCTCGGCTCACCTGTCAGCCCTACGCTATCTCGAAGCAGGTCACGAGAGCCAGGTATTAAACTGTGGCTATGGTCAGGGTTATAGCGTCAGGCAGGTGATCGATCGCGTCAAGGCGATTTCGGGAGTTGATTTTTCGGTCATTGAAACCGATCGCCGTCCGGGTGATCCGGCCTGTGTGACGGCCTGCGTTGATCGCATTCGTCAAGTTCTCAACTGGCAGCCGCGCCACTATCATTTGGATACGATCGTTCGTACTGCCCTCTACTGGGAAATTCACCGCGACAACCAGACCCTCAAACATCCTCTCATCCAACTTCTCGCCAAGCGTCTTAGACAATCGCTTCCTGTCGCGCAGACTCCTTCTCCCAAGAGCCACCATGTACAAGCGCCCGCGATCGCGAGACATCCCTAGTCAATTGTTTAAATGGTTTTTGCTAGGATGCGTGGCCGTCAGTGCGGTGGTTCCGATTCGATTAGCGATTTCAATTCACCAAACTCCCCATCCGCAGGCGATTTTTGTGTTGGGAGGAGATGTCGATCGCATGAAGTTTGCGGCTCAATTCTGGCATTCTCACTCTGATTTAACGATTTGGATTACTGATTTTCCAGCTTACGAGGTTGAGCATCGCCAGATTTTTCAACAGTCGGGTGTTCCGGAGGATCGAGTTAGATTTGACGGCCGAGCGACCGATACTGTGACAAATTTTACTTCGCTTGCCAATGATTTTTCTCAACAAAAACTACGGCACTTTTATCTCATCACCTCGGACTATCACATGCGACGTGCCAGGGCGATCGCAACGATCGTATTCGGTAGTCGTGGCATTATCGTGACTCCAGTTTCCGTCCCCAGCCAAAACCAACCGTCAGAATCTTTGACGCGAATTTTACGAGATTGTGGGCGATCGTTTGTATGGCTTGTAACTGGTCGTACTGGGGCAAAGTTGAATACCCGGATCGAGTCCCGATAGCAGATTACCAATGCTTGATTCCAAAAACATTGTGACGAACGAGTTGGTAAGCAAAGCCAGAAAAGTGAGCGATCGGCATGGTACAAATGGCTACGCTACAAAAAAGCCATCGACTCAGAAACGAGGGAATTTGACTTCCTTCACCGCGCCAAAACTCTGATTCAAACGTGTCGCTGTATTTTAGATTAACTCGTAAACTTTCTAACAAAGGAAGAAGAAAAGCGCCAGGAATCAACTGTTCGATCGGCAGTCCTAACTGAGGGAAAGCGATGTCAAATAACACAGCAGCAATGCTCAAAGAAATCACCAAAAAAGGTAGTTTTCCTCGAAGCTTTGAATTTGCATGTTTAGTCGTCGTTAGAAAGCGACCTCTCCCATATTTGAAGTATTGAACAAAGAGCGATCGCCAGCTATTTCTGGGATAGTACCAGGTACGAATTTTAGAGCTGACGTAAATCGCTTTTGAGTTTTGCAACTGCAATCTTTGATTAAGTTCAGCATCTTGATTTGTAACTTGATTTACATCAAAAGTAGCTATCAGTCTGAGGTTTAGCTCATAGTCTTCATTGGGAGTTGATTCTGCACAATAACCAGAGCATTCTAATAATAGCGATCGCCAAAAGCAGCCCAAATAAACCGTATCCGCGTAGCCATCGTAGTGAGGATTACGATATTTTGCGCCTCCACTCCCCAAGAAACTTCTAGTAGACAACGCAACTCCCGATTGAAAGGCATTTTTTGCAACAAAACGCTGTGCGCCACCGACATTAGCTGCTCCAGAACTCAAAAGTTCTTCAACACAACGTTCAATATAATCAGACGCATAATCTGAATGACCATCCGCTCGTAGAAAAATTTCTCCCGTCGCCTTTTCAAGCGCTATGTTGAGTCCAGCCGCTTGAAGCTTAAGAGGATTATTGATTAATTGGACTCTCTCATCTTCTAAAGATAACTTTCTGACAATTTCTTGAGTTCCGTCATTGCTACCTCCATCTGCGATCAAGACTTCAACCAGGTTTGAATATTTGGTCGATAAGAAGTCTCGAATAATTCTTTCAATGTACAAAGATTCGTTGTAAGTTGGGATGGCGATCGTCACCGTTGGACAATTAGAAACAGAATCATCAAGCACTGAAACACCTCTGATTTATAAGACAAATCGGTTAACCAAATTACAATTTATTGACGGCATTCATCATTTAGAAATCTTTTATAAAAGCTGCTTGGCAGGAATCATCAAAAAACGTTTTGTTGTTTTTAATAAGCAGGTCGCGTCGAGCAAAAAGTTGCGAACTGGGTTAAAAGAAAAGTACTTTCTACGCAGTTTTCGATGGCATAAATAGCTTTCAAATACCTTCGTAGAGGATACCCCCGTCGTATCATAATAAGCAACTGGAAAGCGCAAGAGATGAGGTGGAGCAACTAGAGAAGCTCTTACATTAAAGTCATAGTCTGCTTCTAAAAAAAGCTGCTCATCATATCGTCCAACCTTTTCGAGAATCTCACGGGAGAAGACCGCAGATTGATGACAAATTGGATTGCCATATAGAAATAATTCTTGTTGCCATCGTTGAGGGGGCTTGATATGACGCTTGAGATATTTCCTACGACTTCTAGAAATCGTTTCTCCAAAGGCCCAAAGCCAGCGATCGCTTTGATAAGATTCTACCAGTCTGGCTACTACAGTCTCATCCACAAAAACATCCCCCGAATTGAGAAAGATAACCAGATGTCCCGAAGAGTGGCTCAAGCCAATGTTAAACGCATTTGTAATTCCAGAACCCTGCTGATTAACGATTGAAAGAGACTTGCTATGATCGAACTTTTGAATGATATCTAGGGTACGATCGGTAGAGCCTCCGTCAATGATTAAATGATTAATGTGGCAGTAAGTTTGCGAACTCACACTCTCTAA
>NZ_JBJPHU010000193.1:0-7718 GCF_052939515.1 Phormidesmis sp. 146-33 | reverse complement strand
CGGGTAAAGATCTGCTGGTCACTCGTCTTGCTGCTGGTAACGCAACCCCCTTCACACTGCCTGCTGGGGCAAATGCTGAAGGCATTCAAACCTTCAACTTCGGCAACACAGGTGGAAACCAGGTCTTCATTGACTGGGCTGCTTACTTCTTCAGCCTGAATGACAAGGTAAGATTCTACGTCCCGGCTGTGGGCGGTCTGCACTACGACTATGCACCGACCGCAAGCCCTGCTTTAGATGCGGCTGACGGCGGTACTGGGCCTCTGTCGGTGTTCGCTCAACGCAACCCCATCTATCAGATCGGTGGCGGTTCGGGTGTCGGTGTCAACGTTGAACTGACCCCAGCGTTCACTATCAGTGGCGGTTACCTGGCTGACAACTCTGGAATTGGTGGTGCGATCGCTTCTGGTGCTAATAACCCAAGTGACAAGAATGGCTTGTTTAACGGTAGCTACTCAGCTTTGGGACAGATTACCTTTAAAGCGAGTGATGCGCTAACTCTAGCGTTGACCTATGTGAATGCTTACCGTCGATCGGCGATCTTCGACACAGGTAACGGTGGCGTAGGAGCTTCTGGGACGCTGGCTGCAAATGTGGGAACCAATGCACTGGGTGCCGCGACTCCCTCAAAGATCAATGCCTACGGTGCGTCGGTTGCCTTTAGACTCAGCCCTCAACTGGTGTTGAATGCCTTTGGTTCTTACGTCAACGCTGACTTTGTGGATGATGGTGCAGGTTCGCAAGACATCTGGACGTATGGTGCAGGTTTGGCGTTACCTGACTTTGGCAAGAAAGGAAATCTTCTTGGCTTTACGGCTGGTGTCGAACCTTATCGTGGCGATGTCAGACCCAACAGTCTGCCGCTCCACTTTGAGGGCTTCTACAAGTACCAACTCAACGACAACATCTCTGTCACACCTGGCGTGATTTGGATTGTGAATCCTGGTCAAAACAGTGCCAATGATGACGTTGTGATCGGAACCGTAAGAACGACCTTCACCTTCTAGTTTCTGATTGACGCTTGATCTTTTAATCAAGTCTTTGAGGCCTCACTTCGGTGAGGCTTCTTTGCGTCTTGGGCTATCTTGATGAAGATAGATTTGTAGATCTAGTAGAGCGTGCCTGGAGAGAGAGAGGATCTGCTTTTAGGATGGACTTACGATTTTGTTTGTTCTAGTTGATAACTTAATCCAACCCAGGAGAAGACCACGATGGCTAGAGTGAATCCGATCGAAGTACAAAAGCACCTCAAAGGCATTGACTATCCCGTTGACAAAGAAAATCTGCTCAAACATTTGCAGCAAAATGGTGCCGACGAAGATCTGCAATCTGTTTTAGAAGAATTGCCGGATGAGGAGTATGAAACCGCGGCTGATGTCAGCAAGGCGATCGGTCAAATTGAATAAGTGGGCATGAGTTGGCAACGACCCACTACCTACCAGAACTGCTCAGTACCAGCTATTCCAGCGCGTTGATAAGATGTGGCTGGAGTCGCTGGGTTTTGTTTCCTCATCGATCGCTTTCACGACTCGTCGGTAAAGATCTTCTGCTTGCTGAGGCGAGTTGCCAATGCTGGTGAGTCCTAACTTCCCAAACTCTGATAAGCAGCCCATGAGATGAAACACGGTGCCTGTCTCGGTGCTGGTGTCAAAGTGAAGTTGATGATGCGCGATGATGTCCATCAGATCGTTAGGGAGCAAGCCGCGATACTGGTCTTTTTGCAGGTTGTCTGTTGCCATGTAATATTTGGCGCGTCCCTGCTGACTGTAGAATAAGCCGCTTGAGAGGTCGTAGCGTCCGTTTGTCATAAACTTGAGCGTCATAAACGGGTGGGTTGTGCCTCCTTTGCGAAGGTTGATCTCGATCGCCTGAAAATCCCAGTCATCTGTATCGGGATCGTGGACAGCGACAAAATCAACGCCAAAACGCTCCAAAACGCCCTTCTCAGCTAGAGTCTTGCCAACGCGCAGCCCCAACTCTTGTAAGCGCATTCGATAGACTTCATCAGCAGGAAAACGGCATCCCAAATAGATCTGCCCGCTGGGGCCGCCCAGAATTTGATCGTGGGTTGAGAGAATTTCGACTTCTCCGATCGGCGTAACTCGTCCCTGAACACTAGGCGATCTCTTTTCCTCCCCTTCGATAAAGGCTTCTGCAATGGCTCCCAGTTCGGGAATGCGACTGCTGTAGTTTTCCCAGGTCTCAGATTTTGCCTCAAAGTGCAAGGTTTTAAATCGCTCTAAAAGGGTGGTCACGCGATCGGAATGAGTGGCCAACCCAGGCGCAATTTCTTCTAGTGGACGCAGATCCAGAAGTGCATTCCCTTCGCCCGAAAATCCCTCATTTAATTTGATCACGATGCGTTTGAGGGTAGGCTGTCGTTCCCAAAGTTCGGCGGCGGCTACTGCGAGATCTTTAGCGTTCCAGACGAGTAAGCTGCCATCGGGATGAGGAACGCCACTCTCAGCGAAGATTTGACGGCTGCCGCTTTTGGTGCCCCAGATCAGTAAGCTTGGGTCAAGCGCGAATAGTGGAATATCTAACTGAATGGATAAATCTCGCTCTAGAGGGGTTGAGTTATAGCAAATCATATAAGCTCGATCGTGACTCACCGCCTGCCGAATCCGCTCTAGCAACCGAGGACGATCGAGAATTTTTTGACTCAGGGGGCGAGTTGAAGAGTCATAAGTAGACAGCAGCAGCAGGCGATCGCGAGCGTGAGAAAACGGAATTCCGGGGAGGAGTTGTAAATAGTAGTCAATTACGCTGGGATGAAGCGGCTGTGACGTAATGTAAACCAGCCTTGTACGAGGATTTCGCAAACGAATTAATGAGAATAGTAAGCGTTCTTCATAATGGTGGAAGCCTTCGATCTTTAGCAGTTCGCGCTGATCGACGCTAATCGAAGGAATGACCACAATATCGGCATCACTCGTGTCAAAATCGTCAGCACTCCGCCAGCGATCGCGCAATGTGAGATTAAGCTGCTGAAAAGGTTCTGCTGAGTCAACGGAAATATCAAGAGAGTTCATATACATAACCCCTGATGGGTGGGATATCAGCGATCATACAGATTAGATTGACAGTGACAATACGTGCGGAGGAGGGAAATTGCTGAGATGGCGGACGTGAAAGCAACGTTGAGAAAAAAGCTTCTGCAAAAACGGCGATCGCTCTCCCTTAATGAGTGGCAGCGCAAAAGTCAACAAATCTGTGACCATCTACAAGCCTTTCCCCTGTTTCGAGACGCGAAAACGATTTTGACTTACTTTAGTTTTAGGCAGGAACCCGATCTGAGTTTGTTATGGAAACTCGATAAAGTCTTGGGAGTGCCTCGCTGTGTCGAAAATTCTCTCTTCTGGCATCTTTTTCCCTCTGACTTTCCGACCCAGACAGGCGCTTATGGCATTACCGAGCCGCATCCTGAAGCCCCGATCGTGACGATCGATCGCGTCGATCTAATCTTGGTTCCCTGTGTCGCTTGTGATCGGCGCGGTTACCGTCTTGGCTATGGAGGAGGCTTTTACGATCGCCTCTTCAGTTCTCCTAGATGGGCAGACAAACCGACGATCGGAATCGTCTTCCAGTTTGGAGTCTTGGAAGCGCTGGCGATCGACCCGTGGGATCGTCCCCTCCAATTTATCTGCACCGAGGTTGGGGTAACTGCATCCCTAAGCTAACTTCATCCCTCCTCCCTCCTCCCTCCTTCCTTCTAATGCCCCTTGGTCGCTCTCAGCATGTGATAAACAATCAGCAGTTGTGTCAATGCCAGGGGATAGCTTTGCAGCGTTTCACCTGTGGTGCCAGAGATTTTACCTAGCTCAGTGTTGGACTGGGTACTACAAAAGGTCAACAACTCTGGCGCTTTATTGCAGATAAACTTTTCTAACTCTCGAACCTGCTCGATCGTCGCGTGTCCATCCACTTCTAAGACATCGACGGGCTTGCCCATATCGCGATCGAGACACAACCGAATGGCAGACTTGCCCTGGGGATCAGACAAACTGGCAACTTGAGTCAAATCGGGGTGAGAAATCGTCGGTCTGAGCACCAAACGTACATTGAGATGACCATTAGTTTCCTGGGATTCTGCGGGGGGTGGGTAAAAACTGACCACCATATCAGCCCAGGTGCGCTGCGGACGAATGAACTGTTCTGAATCGGGTTCTCGCTTTTGCATCTCTGCTAAAACCTGCTCCTCAGAGTAGCCGCGCTTTTGCGTATCACGTTTGACCTTCCATTGAGTTCGTAGCGCTTCGGGAGGAGCCAGGTAAACTTTAACGTCATAAGAATCCAGCACCGCGCGAGTCGAATACCCTAATAGCCCTTCAATAATGATGAACTTGTTAGGCTTAATGTATTGCGGTGGCTCAAAGCTGCCTGTCTTGTGGCTGTAGATGGGTTTTAGAATGGGCTGTCCGGTTCGCAACAATGAAAGATGCTGCTGCATGATGTCTAGATGGTTGCAGTCAGGATGCAGAGCAGTGATGCCCAATTTGGCGCGTTGGGTGCGATCGTAGCGGTGATAGTCATCTGTGCAGATCGTGGTGACGTTCTCTTCTCCCAACACCTGAGCAATGCCTCTGGTCAGGGTTGTTTTACCCGCAGCACTATCACCCACAATGCCAAGAATAATGGGGCGATGAGTCATGAATCCTCCGATAATAGGTCATCCACACATTGGTCTCATTCTATGGACAACTGCGTAGGGAAGCAATCTAAGTTTGTTCAAGAATGATTGCGAAAGATGGCGAGTTGATAAAGCAGTTTTGTTTTGTTCAACCCTTATTTGCATTCGTCACACTGGATTCATGACTCTCTTACCATTACTTATAGTCTATGATTACCCCCGAAGAAACCTTGATCCTGAGAGAGAAAGCATCCGTTATTCTGAAGACGGACAGGTAATTTTTGCAGCGAAATTGTGCTAGAGGCAGTTCGACGGCCCCAGTCATCTCGCTCAACCTGCCGCCGCCCTTCACTACTGATTTAGTAGCTTGCAGTCTTTCCTAAACCTATGAAAATATTTGTCTTTCACACGCCTGAGTTGACTCCAGATCAAAACGGTGCGGATTGTGCGATCGCCATTGATGTGCTTCGGGCAACGAGTACGATCGCGACAGCGCTGTCGGTGGGTGCTGAGGCCGTTCAGGTCTTTAGTGATATGGACAAGCTGATGTATGAGAGTGATGCGTGGCCCTCTGAGAAGCGGTTGCGTGCGGGAGAGCGGGGAGGGAGTCGGGTGACGGGCTGTGAGATGGGCAATTCGCCTTTGGACTGTACACCGGAACTGATGCACGATCGCCGTCTCTTTATCAGTACGACGAATGGAACGCGGGCGCTGCAAAAGATTCAAGGATCGACTACGGTTTTGGCGGCGGCGTTGATCAATCGTCAGGCGGTAGTCGATCATTTGCTCAAACATCAACCCGAAACGGTTTGGATTGTGGGTGCGGGCTGGGAAGGATCGTTTGCGCTGGAGGATACGGTTTGTGCGGGGGCGATCGCTCACAGGGTGGCAGAAGGGCTGGGGGTAACGCTAGAAGAGCTGGCTGGCAATGATGAAGTGACGGGGGCCGTTTCGCTGTATGAGCAGTGGCAAGCGGATTTGTTGGGGTTGTTGCATCATGCGAGTCATGGTAAGCGACTGTTGCGACTCGATTGTCACGATGACTTGAAGTATTGTTCTCAAACAGATGTGCTGGATGTGTTGCCGATTCAGCGTGAGATTGGGGTGTTGGTTAGAGGTTAATTGATTAGTTGAAAGATTGGTGATGGGTCATTTGTTGGAGTGCCGATCGCCAATCTTAGGCGGGTGGGTTAATTGCTAGAAGTGCTGTATGTCCCCTCTGCAATTTAGGTAAAGGCAAATCTGACTTTATCAACCCTGTGTAATCACTTTTTCCTCTGACAAGGCCTTTGCTAAAACCGCTGCTGCTTCAAAGGAGTCATGTAAACCTTGGCTACCTGCTTTGCTTTGAGTGTCCAATGGGACTAAACTTGATTCCTTCAATAATTCAGTTACCAGGAAATGTAACAACAAGAGCTTATCAGAATGAGATAATTCCTTCAGCAGGGGCACAAGTTCGGGGAGAGACATAAGCTTTCCATTGATTTAGGTTGCATCTGTTGCATCTATCTTAGAGCGTTTGGTTTGCGTCGATCGCCTCATTGCTCAAGCAGAGTCAGCTATTGAAGATAATCGTGTGAGAGATCTAGATGAAGTCCTTTGCAACGGCCGATTTCTAGAAAGCCCATACACGACAAATATCAGAATTTTTTGAACTAGGTTAAAGCGGGCTAGTACTTTATTGGGGTGGTGAAGAAAGTCGTTGGGCTTTGGTTCGATCGTGCTGTCGCTCAATTGTATTGTTGATCGCTTCATTCTCTAACAGAATCCATTTGCTTCAGTAGGCATTGTGCGATTCGTTTGGCGGCTCCCGGTTCTCCCATGCGGCGACGGCCGTTTTCGATCGTCAGTTGCAAACTATCTGGATTGTTCAACAGTGCTTTTAACTTGGTGGCGACTTGATTGGGCTGTTCGACCAGGGTAACGGAGGCTCCGAGGAGTCGAGTTTGAGCTTCTGCAAAGACAGGCGTGAACTGGGGGCCCTGTCCCGGAATGATGATTGCAGGTTTCCCCAGTCCGATGAATTGCTCGGTTGCGGTGCCTGCGAGTGAGATCGCCACATCCGATCGCTGCAAACATTCTGCAAATCGTTGGGGCATTAACTCTAGAGTTGCTTGTTTTTCACCAAAGCCGAGTGTGTAGCGATTTAAATCTGAGGGTTGCCAGCGATATTCTAGAAGCATTTTGTGAAATCGTTCCAGTTCTAATCCAGGTGCGATCGCTGCTAACCCTAGTATTGGTCTTCCCATTTGCCCTAGCATTCCATTAATGGCTTGTAGAATGATCTCCCAATTGTTGTAAGCTTCGGGAATTCTTGAGCCGGGGATGAGGGCGATCGTCAAAGGAAGCGCCGTTTGAATCTTAAATTTCGACGGTTGATGGGATGTATCTGACCACTCTAAGCCGTCCATCATCGGATTGCCCAAGTCAAAGGCGGGAACGTTGAACTGTTGCAAAATATTGGCGGTGATGCGATCGCGCGGAAAAACAGCTTTGCAGCGGGGATGACTCATTAGCCAACGTTCCCACGGGTGATAGACGCAGCCTGTCCACCGCTCTAGGCGATCGTCCCACCAGGATTTTCGAGGGAGCCAGCCGCTTTCGTCGCGCAGATAATACTCTGATTTTGCCGTTCCAGTAAAAGCATAAGGAACACCACTCACCAGGGCAAACAGCAAGGGTACGATGTCGCCCACTGCGAGGATAAAGGAATTTTTGGGATCGGCTGCTGCCCAAGTGCGAACGGCTTTGATTTGAGCGATCGTTAACTGCACCAATCCCCCTTTCACGTCTCGCACCAGTTGCCGACTGTCCATGTGAATGAAGCCACCAGAAGGCATGGATTGAACAGTGCCGATCGTGGCGATTCCTAGCTTCTGGTAGGCGTGACCTTCCCCGACGATCGGGAGTGCTTGAATGTCAGGACAGCCCAACTGCTGTTGAAGTTCGGATAAAACGCGAGTGGCGATCGCATCTTCGCCGTGACCATTGCTGAGACAGAGAAGGCGCATGGCAACGAGGAGTAAGGGACTTGACTAGAATACTATGCTACTTGTTGGGCTGAAATGGGGAGCGATCGGGCAGGTGA
>NZ_JBJPHU010000026.1:0-75977 GCF_052939515.1 Phormidesmis sp. 146-33 | reverse complement strand
AAACTCGCTTGCCTTCATCATCTCACAGATTTTATGGTTTTCGGATAGGCCCTTATTACCGCTACATCCATTCCAAACAGCAGGATTGATTTATGTTGATCTTGATTCTCAGCTAGACCGAATGCTGCTCCAGCCAGGTTGTCAAGTCGTTCAGTTGCTCAAAATCTACCAAAGCCTCACCCAGTTCTTCCAATTGCGACAGAGGCAGGGCGGTGATCTGCGATCGCGTTTCCTCAGAAAGTTCTTGTTTCAATCGACGAGTAAGCATCCGCGAAACAAGCTTCAGTGCTTCTTCTGTTTTCGCTCTTTCTGTCACTTCTTCTGTCAGTTCTTCTCGCAGTTCCCGATAAACCCGTGTTTCTTGGAATGTAATATCTAGCATCGCTTCTACCTCTTCTCGACTTAAAGAACCGAACTTGTACGACATGATTGTAATCACCATCTCCATTATGAAGCGACTCACCTCTGATTCCATCCCTTGTTGCTGAGATTGAGCCAGGAGATATCGTGCTTCTGATGGGGCTTGATTCTGATTCAAGGTCGTCAGCACCATCAATGCAACTCCTAATGGCAATTGACGAAGTTCGCCTAGCTCGTTCAGATAGATGCGATGTAGCTGATCGCTGTTGAGCAGTGCGCGATAAGGATGAGAATTAGTTTGCTCAGTGCTGCGAGAAGGATAAATCACCACGGCTTGCCAGTCAGAAAAGCGGGCACGATTTCGGTAAAAGTACAAAAATGCTTCACCAAACATCCGCTCGTATAGTTTTTCGTCCTTTTGGAACTGAACTTCAGCAAAGTAGACGATTCCAGGGCTTTCTGTCTCTGGCGGCAAAAACACGCCATCCATTTCAAACTTCGGTTCTTTCACCGCAACGGAATCAAAGCGATAGTCACGGGCGTTGCTGGGTGGCGATTCTAACAACTCAAAGAGTAGGGTTGGAGATTGAGCAAACAAGCGGTAGAAAATAGAATCTCGGCGCATTAATTCCGGGCTTGAATGGAGAGTGACACAATTGTACTATTGTATCTCTCGAATTTAGCTTGACTCGCGCTCTGATCGAGGAAGTTCCAGGACGATCGCGGCTTGTCGATCGAGCAACGCTTGCAGCATCGATAGTTGGTGTTCGAGTTCGTAAATCGCGTTTCGTCGTTGAATTCTGGCGAACCAGTCGCGGTACTTCTCACTGCCCATCTTTCCTAAGCCTTGATGTTTGACTTCGGGGTTGGTGCTGGTGAGTTTGTAGTATTCGTAGGTTTTGCCGCCTTTGGTTTGGAAGTTGGGACTGATCCAGACATTTGCAGGAGCGATCGCGCCAGAGTTTCTGATCTCGGTGATGAGGGTCAGAAGGCGTTCTCGTTCTGCAAGGAGGTGTTCACTCACGGTTTCTTGTCGGCTGGAATTTGTACAGACAAGAATACAGGTAGATTTTCTGGTCGATCGAGCTTTTTACCGACAAGAAATTAGTCATTGATGAATGATGCGCTGGTGCGAAGGAGCGATCCGATAGTTGTGCGGTGGATGAGCGATCGCTTAAAACAATACTTCGGACAGTTTTTTGAACGATTCTAAAAGGCTTTCAGGGCTTACGGTTCCAGCATTGAGCTATTTTTTCACAGTTGGCTCTATTCCTGACTTTGAAAATAAGATCCCGTTCCACGAGCGAGTCAGGGTTTGAGCCGGAAAATCTGCTCAAATTTTGTCCGAAGTATTGTTAAAAGAATTCCAAAGAGCAGTTTTAAGTTGCCCTACAACTTTTCCTTACAGCCTTCATCCGGGATGGAGACCAGTAAAATATTGAGCTTATTTGGTTTCTGTCTTAGGCTGCATTCGCTTAAGATCATTTACCTTAGTCTGAAAATCGTTAAGGTAGCTGATAATTTAATTTTGTCTAGCAATAGATGGAAGAGCTATCTACCAAATCTTTACGAGATAAGTTTTTTGCTCCTCAGAATTTCGTTGGTTTGCTCCTCTCCAATCTTCTGAGCAAGAATTAGAGCAGCATTGTACCAAATAAGTTCTGAAGGATGGTCTAACGCATCATTCAGTGTTTGTATAGAAATCTCGATCTCTTTTACGCGCTCCCACTTTGGATTAGCAGGCACTTTAGGAATACGCATGAAGATACCCTGTGTTTTTTCTATAAGCTGCTCATAAGCCCATCTAAATCTATCCCAGTTATTCACCTGGATCAATGCGGCTTCAATTTCGTCTAAGTTACCCTTGCAGCAAATTTGTGCTAAAAGCAAGGTTGCTTCGTCTGCTAATCCCTGAGAGTCAAGATCCATCGCGGCGATCGCACCCTTAAGTACAGCATCAACTGCATCTGAGTCTTCGCATTGTTCTATAGCATTCCACGCTTTAGTAGTTACCTTCCAACAGTTCATACCTTGAAAAAGGACACCTAGAAGAGGAAATTCCTGTGGAATTTCTGGTAATGGTGATATTGAAGTATGTTCTACAACCCGAAGAACTGCTTCTAGAAATACTTGTTCAGAACCTTTCGTATGTTGCCCATACTTTACTTTTTCCAGAAGTTCCTTTGCTTTTAGTCTTGGGTTCCCAACATCTTTAAGAAACTTATCAAGAGGACATAAATCTCTCAGTAGATGATCTACTATCTGAAATGCTTCCATCTCTTGCTTTAAATCACTTTCAGCTTTTTTGTCTTTCAGCTTTTCTAGAGTTTCTTTCCACGTTTCCATAACAAGGCTTTTTAGCAATCCATCAGTTCCACTGTTTATCCGCCCTTGAGAGATGGTTGTCTTTATGCGTTCAGCAGTTTCAAGGTTTGGCTTTTTCCTTAGTAGAAATCCGAAACCTTGAACTAAAGTTTGACTCTGAAAGTCTCCCATTATTGAAAACTTTCCAAATGGATTAAACTGCTTCGACCTCGTTTTATCTCGAACAGTATTTTGCTCTGCTTCAGAAATAAGAGTGTCTATTTGTTCTTCCAATGTGACTATATCAACATATTTGTCGCCGGAAGCAAGAGACAACCTGATTGCAGCTAACCTTGTCCAAGACTGAGAATGTCTAAACAATGATTGTCCAACTTTACCAATCAGGCTTGGGGCTTGTTGAGATAAACCAACTAATGACTCGGCTGACTCAAACACTATAGAGCGTGTGGATGATTCTAACCCATGCTGTAGCCGATTAACGACTGCCTCTATTAGTTCAGGTTGAGGATTGATATCTTTTTGCAGCACTTTTGCAGCTAATACAATCTCCTTTGAATTAGTTATGCTTTGATTATCTAGTTTGAGAAGATGGTGAACGATTGTTGCTGTCGCGCCCAATTCAGCAGCAAATAAGATGGATTCCTCCCATGTAGGATTTTGGCTAACTCCTGTTACCCATTGGCAGAAGCTCTCAGCATCCATCCCATAAGCATAACGTGCTGCGGCATACTCGCCTATTGTGCGATGAATGAAGGCAATTACATCATCACACCCAATCCTGATGCGCTCAAAGATGCGACGCTGTTCCCAGAAACTTAACCCGTCTTCTGCATAATTTTGCGCTTTTAGTAAGCTGATTTCTAAATCATCTTCTAATTGTTTACCCACAGCATTTCTAAGGTCACTTTCTGAGCAGGTAGGTCTATGTAGCAGTTCCCACCCTACTATCTCAAGAATACGTTTTGCAGTTGGCTCCTTGAGGGCGATTGACTCTCTATCTTGTAGAGGGCGCTTGCAAGCAAGTTCTATAATTTTTTCATAGAGCTTTGCACGATTCTGAATCGGTTCAGCCTGCCCTTGAAAGATCTGAATCAAGAACCCCAGCAACAAAGGATTTTTTGATGCAAGCGATATCGTTCTACTGGTTTGAAGCCAATTTTGGAACTCAGTTTCGTTTGATGCGTCTCCCAGTAGTCGTTTAGCAAATTTGAGAATATCAGAACTTTCCAAAGGTAAGAGTTCTAAAAGTTGCCAATTAGGAAGACACTCTGGCTCATAACCGATACGAGTTGTGACAGTAATTTTAGTTGTAGAGTGGCCGCCCGCCCAAGCATTTAGTTGATCTGCTATGGTCGATCGATCGTCCTCACATTCATCTAACCCATCAGCGAGTAGATAATCAGGAGTGCCGATCGCAAACTGTGTCTGCTCTAAGCTAAGGGAAGAATTACTGGTAGCATCTTTTAGAATCGCTTCTCCAAACGAGTTGCTGCACAATAACTTGCGAACGGATGTAAGTCGCACTCGTAGAACTGTTTTTCCGAAGCCAGATAAACGATGCGCTAAATACTGAGTTAGAGTACTTTTTCCGCTACCAGGTTCACCTACTACAACACTTAGACGGTTAAGTTCAGGAATAAACTCTGCTCTGAAAGGCTCCTGCTCTCTGCTACGCTGTCGCGCTTTTAGTGGAAGCCAATCGCTTTCGATTGAAAGTTTTTCTCTAATTCCTGGCACGATCAGATGGGTCGTAGTTGCTCGAAGCCAGTCTCTATGAATTTCAGCGATAATAGCCGGATTTTTTCTTGTAGTGGACAATTGAATAGAATTGCCACTCAGTAGTTGCGCCCATCCTGCGGCATCACGACGACCTTTGTTAGTAATTAGCTTCAGCCCTTCTCCCCAAAGGACTTTCCAGGCTAGACTAGCTTGATTCTGGGTCTCTAAAACCTGCGAAAGCAACCTACATGCAGACTCTGAGTTTTGTAATCCATCATCAAGATCAAGAACACGGATTGAAAGTCGTTTAAACAAGCCCGGATCGTTAGAAATATCCGCCTCAGCGAGTTTCTGCTGAAGTTCTTGAGTAATTTGCTTCAATCCATCTGTCCGTCCTTGTCCAAGTCGTTTGAGATCTTCACGCAACTCATCCTTAATAATTCCGCTTGCTGTAGAGTCAGTCAGTAGAATGCCGTGGAGCAAAGGATTTTGCTGTAGCCCTTGAGCTAGTTTGATAATTGGTTCCCAGAGTTTGCCTTTCTGTAGACCGTGTTTAGCTTGTAGTTCTATTGTTGTGTCATCTTGAAGAGTAATGTTGAGATCATCTCCAGGTCCGTCAGTTTCTTCTGCAACAGCAATAGGTAAATCATCTGGGTGGTCAATCCAATCCAATTTCTGCTCAGTCAAGATGTGTACAGCAACGTAGGCTGTTGCTCTTGCCTGATATTCGTATCCACCACCGCCTCCACTTCCACTCATCTATCTACTTCTTCCTTTTTGATATTTTACCAGCGTCAGCAATTACTCAGGCTAAAGAGAAGGAAAATGGATTGTTCTAGAAATACTTACTTCAACGCATTCAACAGATTGCGTCCCTACTTTTTGAGGGTGGAAAGATAGTCATGCATTCAACAAAAGCACGCATCCTCGAAGGAACTATTCTGCATGATGTCCCGCGCCGACGTTTCGCTTCGATGACTGCCAAGGGAAAATCACGAGTGTAGCAAAGCAAGTAGTCTGCAAACTTCTTGCGCCGCCGTCGAGTCCGTCCACCAGTGGTCAAAATTCGACCCGCATCGATCGCATACTGCTCCGTAAACAAATGAGAATGCTGAGAGCTTTCTTCCCAGTCTTTCAGCTTCGGCAGAACGTATTTCCGGCAGGTATCCGCCTCATTGAGCATGATCAGGCTGTGTCCTCAAGGCTTCTTTTAGTGCAATTGCTTCACTCTTTACCCCTTCCTTCAAAGAAGTATCGTTTTACACCGCAAATCAGGTTGCCCATAGCCTAACTCAGATTTAATAACAGACACCAGAAGGGGCGATCGTCAAGGCGGCTTCTAAAACCAAATTTTTCTTGTTCCATCCATCAACCGACAAGAAAACGAAATCAATCTTCTGTCTCGTCGTCCATCTGTTGCAACTGTGCCAACACTTGAACTGCATCCTCGTGCGTGACTTGCGCTGTCGTCTTCCGCAACTGTTCCATCACAAACCACTTGTACTGAGGTAACGACCAGCCAATGCGTATCGTCTCCCGGAAGATCGATCGCATCACCGCTTCTTGCGCGTCTGTGTAATCAGGGGTGCGATCGGGATAAAACGCAGGTGGTTGACCCGACGCAGAAAGCTGAAACAGTTCGGCTGGAAATTGCGTCATCATGTCTCGAAGCAGAACCGGATCATAGTTCCAAAAGTCATTAGGGCGAAGATACCAATCTGCGGCTTCCAGTCGAAAATCGGGCGGTGGAGAGGTGTAGAAGATTGCCCGTTGCCCATTTTGCTCTGGTGCGAGGTACTCAGCCTTTGCCGCTGCATCGAGCCACTGTTTTTCGCCTGAAGTGAGGGATCGTGCCTTGATGCCCTCTGGTAGCTGCAACTTCAACAAGCCCACCTGCCACATCCGTGTGCGCGTCTCCAAGTCAAGATTCGGCATCCCTTGCCAGCTAACCTGCTGCTGAGAAGGACTTGCCTTGCGTTTGACCGAGCGTGGGAGACCAAAACCACGAGCATTCGCCATTGCATCCAGACCGTAGAGTTCTCCTGCATTATCCCACGTCGTTCTCAGAGCTATGACGTTCACCCTCTACTTCAATTGCCGCTTGAGAAGAGTTTTGGAGGGAATGACTTGAGATATCTAGCACACCGGGATTGATGTCTGCCCACGCCAGCGCCTCCGCCACCAGAATCGGGTCACCAGAGGCAAGAAACTGCTGCATTCGAGCAACTAGCTTGGCATTTGAGACTTCAGTTCTCCTGCATTATCCCACGTCGTTCTCAGAGCTATGACGTTCACCCTCTACTTCAATTGCCGCTTGAGAAGAGTTTTGGAGGGAATGACTTGAGATATCTAGCACACCGGGATTGATGTCTGCCCACGCCAGCGCCTCCGCCACCAGAATCGGGTCACCAGAGGCAAGAAACTGCTGCATTCGAGCAACTAGCTTGGCATTTGAGACTTCTCGCTTAATTTGTTGCTGATGTTGCGAAGCGATTTGAGCGGCTTCACGTTGCGCCGATCGCTGTGCCTGAATCTCCGCTAGCGTCTGTTGAACAAACTGCACCCCTTGCAAAGACGCAGACCCACCCTCTGATGAGACATTACCATCTACTACCCCTTGCTCCGGAGCAACAGAATCGCTAGAACCATTACTGGAAGTGTGATTACCATCAGCATCAGGTAATAAGCTTGTAAGACTGGAGCAGTCGGTTGCGTCCAAAGCGCAATCTGGCTGCTCGTCTGATTTTATGAAGTCTTCGGCGGTTTCTGTCAGGTAGCTGGGATGCCAGAGGTCACGGTGACGATACAGAGAACCGCCACCAATTTTGTATTCCAGTAATGCTTTGAATCGGGCGGTGGCGTTAGAAGGAAGCAATCCAGTTTCGAGAAGGTCAGCGATCGCACTTCTAATTCGGTTTCTGGTTAACTGCGATCGCTGCTGGTTCCAGGTAGGAGCTTGCTCGCACGCTTCGCGCAACGTAGTGTTCGCTTGTTCTAGTTTCTCAGACTTGGCTTTGAACTTTCCGTTGGGGTCGCCGTAGTGGAAGTAGCGACTGTTCTCAATGCATGTTGCCCATTCTGCGGCGCGATGTTCGATCTCATGTTGATGCTGACACCACTCTTGATAGCCAGGAAGTGATTTGGCAGTTTCGACGATCTCTTCGATCAGTGCCAGTCCTTCAAGCGGCTTGCCGCCAGAAAGAATGTGCTGGAAGATGTACGATCGCATCGTGATCCGTCCCAACAGTCGATTGGTTTGTCCGCGTCCTGTCCAACCGAGTTCGATTTCAGCGTTGAGGTCGTTGATGAACTTGTCGGCTTTGCCGGAGATACGAAAGAACTTGCGCTTGGCTTGTTTGAGAATTTGCTTCAGGAGCTTCGTATCTAAGTCATTGCAATTTTGGGTGAAGCTCCATTGTTCGACAAAGACTTGCTGGGTACTCCAGATAGGCTGAAACTCACTGTTAAGTAGATAGGAACCTGCTTGAAGGGGCAAGCGATGGGCATTGAAAAGGCTGGGAGTCCCTTCGACAAGGTAGGGTTTGGGATTGGGGAAGACTTCGAGCTGTCCGGGGTTGAGTTTGAATCCGGCGTTTTCGAGCAGGGTGGCGAGGGCGATCGCAAGTTGCCAGCTACTTTGGGCATTGGGAAAGGGAAAGTACAAATGCAACCCACCGCTGTAGCTTGAGGTGCAAGTGATGTGGCGAACGAGTCCCAAGGGTTCCAGGGCGGCGACGATGCGAGAGATGGCGAAGGGGTCACGAGTGGGATGATAGGCGCTGCCTGCGTCGATGTCGAGGAGACCGTAACGAGTTTGTGCGCCGAAGCGAATGCCGTAGAGATAGCTGCCTTGGTGAATGAGGCGATCTGACAAAGGGTGACGAGTTTCGGTCTTCCACTCGACTTTGGCACCAGGGTTAGGATGCTCTGCCCAGATGTAGTCATAGCGATGGGGAAAGAGTGCGAGAAAACTATCTGCCCACTCTTGAACGTAGCCGCTTGAGGAAGATACGACCCCTTGCGGGTAACTCGAAGAGATCGGGTTCATACTTCCTCCTTACATTGATTGCAACTGAAACCTGAAATTTGCCTTGATTGGGTCATGGCGCTGTTGTCACGATTAGATCACGTTTTGTTATGAGGCGATCACTCTCTGATCGTGATTAGTTATAACAAACGCCAAAAGGTTATCAGGCTTCAGGATCAAGTGATCTTGTAATCAATTTGATTACAGTAATCGCTCCTTGTAATCCTCAAAGCCTTGACGATTCGATGAGAAAGTTACTTTCTTGGGGGTAGGGTTCTAGAGTCTTTGGGGGTAGGGTTCTAGAATTTTTGGGGGTGGGGTTCTAGAGTGCTTAGGAATGTGATCTTGGAGAAACGGGGGTAGGGTTCCAGAAGAACGGGGGTGGGGTTCTAGAGAAATGGGGGTAAGGTTTTAGAAAAATGGGGGTAAGGTTCTAGAATGTTTTGTAATCGCTGCGATCGGGGTAGAGGTTCTAGAAAATATTTGTAATCACGCGAAAGCGAGGGTAGGGTTCTAGAATGCTATGTAATCAGGGCTAAAGCCTCTATGTGCAAAGCTTCTAGCTATCCTACACAGGTAATGTTCTACGGGTTTGATTACTAAATTTAGACTAAATAATTTCCCAACTCGCTGCTAGAAGTGCCTAAAAGAGGCTCTGTAGTTAGTGCAGAGTAGACAACGCCCGATCGCTAAGTTTGTAATCACCTGTAATCGTTTTTTGTAATCACTGGCTGTAATCACCTGTTGTCATGACCCGCTTTCAGTGTGGTTTAACGACCTTGCAAAATTGATTGAAAGCCTCAAGAGCTTTGTACTTCAAAGCATTTGCTCGAAAATTTGATTCAAAATTTGCTCATTCTCAGGACTAATCGATCGCTCCCCATTTTCAATTAGAGAAATTAAGCCCTGACTCAAGCCTGACAGTTTAGCTAATTTTCGCTGGCTCCAGCCCTTAGCTTGTCGAAGTTCTTTGACCTGGCTTCCGGTTAGGGAATCCTCGCTTTCGGGTGATGGCAGATTAGCAGGTGCTATTTCAGGCGTGTGAGATGCTTCTGCTGGGGCTGCAATCCAATCTTCGGAGGGTGTAATCCATAGATGAGCAGTGAGTAACTGATCGAAGAAACCTCGCGGACGCGGCATCTCGTCTCGCCCAAATCCTGGCGGTCGGATTGCATCAGGGTAAGCTTCTGAATCAAATTGGATTGACCAACCGCGATCGTGCAGCGCTAATAGATCTTCATCCCATGTATTTGCGAGTTTTTTGCGATATTCACGACTACTTTTTGCCTGCTCAATCTTCTCAGTTCCGTAGGCTACTTCCATCAAAGTCTGGACATAAAGCGGCTCATGACGATTGAACTGAGTTTTGAATAAGAGCCAGACCATTAAGCGTGCTGCGCCTTCTCGATGTTGCCACAGGCTCATTACGTTTTCTAAAACAGCCTGGGGTAAGTTGCCCTGCTGATAAAATGCTGTGCGATCGCGCCGTCCTTCTTCGTTCAAGAAATACTTTGCCCACAACCCGGCTTTAAGGACAAAAGTGATATTGGTCAGTTCTTTGTTGCCAAACAGATCTTCCTGGTAGTGATATCGAGTTCCCAACAAGTGCCAAAGCCGACCTTCTTCTACAGTGAAGCCTTTGACTCTGCCCTGGGTCGCCCACGAAATGAACGTCGTGATTTTGCAAGGCTGTCTTGCGAGTTCTTCGATTAGAGCTAACTTTTCTTGCTGATTTTTATCAGTCCGTTTTTTTAGTCCTAAATAGGCTTCAATTTGTCGATCGTCGATGATCAGTTCTTGCTCCCACGGACGCTCCATTTGAGCAGCATGGGCAGCATAAATCAAGTGCATACAGGCAGCCCGAATGTCGAAGGTGTCGATGACAGCCAAGGCGGCCGCGCCAGCAAGGGTTGCGGGATGTTCGTCTTCTAAATTCTCAGTGACCCAAAAGTGAATAGCACCTTGCCCATCTCCGATGTCTCTGGCGTAGTAGAGTTTGCCGTTTGAGTCGTTGTCCCAGGGCAGATGCTTTCGTTGAGTGAGAATGTTGCTGGCTTCCCAGATCGGCAGTGCTGATGCCATTCGAGTTGCTGAGTTATCAACAAACAAGTTTGGACTCGTTTTGGGATGCTCGATCGGGGAGGAAGCTTTACTTTTAGACGCTTTGCTTGATGCCTTGGTGGTTGTCGAATCTGGTTTTTGGCGAGGGGGCGTTTCTTTCGGAAGTTTGCGAAGTGCCTGAGCCGGAGTATCCACTTTCGGCAATTTTGAACGCTTTTGCTTTGATTGGTCTGAGTCAGACATGCTTATTTCCCTCACAGTCGTTTTACAGGTCGAATTCGTCACTTAGGAACCAAGTTTTCACATCGATTTAGCTGATTGATGAATGTCAAACATCGTACTAAGCAGTGAAATAGATTGGCGAAGCGTGATCGCAAGCTATTCTTCAGCCGCTAAAACCTGGTCAACGGTGAGGTGCAATTCAGGAAACGTTTGACAGGGAATGGTTTCACCTTCGATGTATTCAGCCTTTTGGTAAGCTCCATTTTCTAGAGTCAGAACGACCACCTTTTTACATTTACCGCGCAGACAGTACTTCGCCGGAATTTGTCCTTCGCAGTCTACGATCCAGTATTCCTGAATATTTAGGGCTTCGTATTCCTCTTGTTTGTCTACTAAATCATTACTCCAGTTGCCTGAAGCAATTTCGACGATCATAAAAGGCTTCGTTCGGATGCCGGGTCTGCGATCGTCCCGTCGCCGTTCAGGGCGTTCAATAACCGCAATATCGGGTCTTCTTCCTTTGCTGCCTTCGATCATCAAAGCGTTGCGCTTGCGGATTGAGTAGCTCAGTTTGAGTCGTCTGTATTGAAGCTCAAACATAAAGGATAGGAATTCGAGAATTTCCTCATGTAAGTCACTGGGTTCTGGCATCAGGACTAATCTTCCATCGACCAACTCGTACTCGTTGAGTTCATCACTGTCCTCAAAATCAATGAATTCTTCAAACGATAGGGATTTTGTGATGGTTTGGCTCATGTGCGATCGCCTTGATTGTCTTCATCTTTCAGCCGTCCTTTCGTTTTGGCTTCATCAACGGCTCTTTGCGCCAAGGTCACCAACATATTTGACATGGAACGGTTCTCAAGCTCACACAGCTTTTCAAAATCTCTTTTGAGACTCGCTGGCATGACTACATTAATTCTAGGGTTTTTGGCGGGCATCAAACAGCAAGGATTGCATGATGCAAACATTTTGTCACCTCATCATCATTGAATTGCAAAAGTGCTATCACTATAGTATAAAAGAGTATATTAGTAACGTTACCAGTGACGTTACTTTTCTGTAAAGCGTCAGTGGCATCGTTAGCTTCTTCCTTTCAATTAGGAGGCAAATAAGTATGAGCAACCTCTCTCAAATCTCAAGCAGTCAGGTTTATTCAACCGCTGAGGTCGCCGATAAATTGGGCGTTTCTGAAAGTACGCTCAGAAGCCGTAAGAGCCGAGATGGTGAAACGTTGCTAGAAGGGTGTCACTGGCTCAATTCAGAAGGCAAAACCCTCTGGACGATCGTAGGCTTGCTCAAACTCGCCGAAAGTTTTGATACGCCAGAAGCCAAAGCTTTTCGAGAATCGGCAACGCTTACTGTTGCAAAGGAGGCAACGCCGATCGTCTCAAGTCCCGCAACGCCCACCGTCCCAAATGCTGCAACAGAAAATGGTCACGGCTCTGCGGCGATCGGCGTTTCTCCTAATTGGCTAGAGCCGCTTTTGGACGCAACAGGGCGAGAAATGTTTCTCCTAATTGGCTAGAGCCGCTTTTGGACGCAACAGGGCGAGAAATGGCACTTGAGTTTTACCGTCGCCTTCCAGAGTATTGCCTGAAACACATTCAGCGCATGGCTCAAACGCCTACCGATGAAGAACGCCAAGTCATCGAAGCTGCGTTTCAACCACTCAATAGTTTGCGACAGGCGACGGAGGCAGAATGCAAGTCTTAATCCGGTTGGGTGTGGGAGCGATTTCAGGCGCAGTCTCAATGCTGCTCGTTCTTGGAACACTTGAGAATCAGGTCAACTGGCGACGAATGCTCTTTATCGGAGCGTTTTGTGGAATCGGGACGGCAGGCGTTTTAGAAACAGTTGGACAGCGACGCAGAATTTTGTCTCCGATCGAAGCCCTGACACTGCAACTGTCTCGTCTCGATCTGCCGCCATCTGAAGCTGTCGCAATTGCAGAGCAGCTAGGTAAGCTCCATTCCCTAACAGACCGCGATATCCCCGGCGCAAATTGCACTCAACACCCAACACCGGATCGATGAATCGCTACACCTGTTGACTTCTCGCAACCGCTGCGATCGCGACCGTGCAGATTATCTAATCGCTCTAACACCAAAGGAGGTGGTGCATCGTGACAGAAGAATTTGGCAACGGAAAGCAACGATTTCTCATTTCCTATCCAACGAGTGAAAAGTTTCCTGATACTGCCAATCCAAAAGATTTAGCAACTCAGATATATAAGGCATTCGTCGAGACGCAGCCTACTGAAAGTGCAGCCGCCAAAAAAGAATTGCAGCCAGAGGCAAGCGTTATGACGAGTGCCATTAGAGAAACCGTAGCTTCTGAAACTGGCGATCACGCAAAAAGCTTAACCGACTCGCGTAGAGCGTTGCAGTTGCCTATCGTACCCAATTCGTTGGCACCCCTTTCAGAAGCAAGCATTGAGGATGACCGTCATCGAGATCCCGCCATCGCGCCCTCACACAGCAGCAAGCTGACCGATGAAGAACAAACGATTTTAGAGGAGACGTTGCAAGGAAAGTTACCAAAATCTGAACTACTTCGGTTAATTCGGCAAATGGAAACCCTAGAAGATGCAAGGATTCCATACCGTCAGCCACTACCGCAACGCACCGTCAATCGTTATCGACTGGGCGCAGCGATCGGACTTTTAATCCTGCTTGGAGTTGGCTCAAGTGTATGGATGAATCGCCCACAGGGTAAAGGATTAGTCTTGCCCAATGCCCCAAGCACAGTGCCGACGGCAACGCCAAGTGTCTCTTCAACGGCAACGCCTGACGCTGCGGCAACTCCTCCCCCACCGCTAGACGCGACCGTTGCCAGCCGAAATCATCTATTAGATCTATCACTCAAAGAAGCAGACAAACAGCAAGCCGCGATCGATGCAGCGCGACGAGACTACCTCTTATCACTGGCAGATCAGCAGATGAAGAAAGACGGCACTCCGCTGCAAGTGTCCCTGATTCGTCGGTTGAATGCTCAAGTAGTTGAGTTGCGTCAAACAGTTGGAAGGGGTGGAGAATTGTCCGGCACTGCTTCCCAAATTGCCATCGCCCGATCGCTCGTTGGAGACGCAAAGGCAACTTTACTCGCCATTCAATCCGTCTGGGCTGATCCCGGAGCCGCCCCGGATCGTCATCGTATTTCACCTGCGCTGCTGACCAAAAATTTGATGGAACTGGCAGAGCTGGCTCGAATCGTTCGAGAATCTGAATTTGAGCAACAGCTACGCGATGCTGAGCAACGGCGTAAGGAGGATAAAAATAATGTCACCTTACCCACCCCTTAATGCGCGACATATTGGTGTTGCCGGAGCCGGAATTCTCCTGACCTCTGCTGCTGCATTGTGGCTGGCTTCGATGCAACACGTTGAACAAGTCGGAGGATTTCGTCCAGTGCAGTCGGCAAATGGTGCAGGCTACGCGATCGAGCGATGGCAAGTTCCAACCTCACATCGCTGGCTTTATCTAGCTGGAATGTCAGCTTGTTTGAGTGAAACTGGACTGCTGACGATCGTTCGCATTGGAGACGATACCCTGCTCAATATCGAAACGCTTCGAGAAGACATTCCCGAAACGATTCAGGTGCTTTGCGCTCAGGCGAATCAATTTATCGCTGCGGGGCTTCAGCTTGTGTTCAGCGTCGCATTACTCACTGGAAAGCGAACCGCAAAGTTTGTCTATCTCAGAACTGCGCCCGTTCCAGTAAAAGACGCGATCGCACAATTAGCCGTTGACCGCACCTGGTTTGGCAAATTTCTGAAAGCCAGGCACAACTGGGTGACCGGGCGCACGGGAAGTGGCAAAACCTTTCTTACCCTTGCATTAATCGTGGACTGGCTAGAAGAAAACCCAGATGGCATCCTTACCATTTGTGACCTTGCTTATGGCAAACCCGACGAGAATGGCTGGATCAATGACTGGTTAGGCTTGCCCGTTGAATACATCCGGATGGAACCCGACACCATTGCTGCAACTGTCGAAGCGGAGCGCGAAGAACTCGACGATCGCCGTCACGAAGGACAGGAAGCCGCCAAACGAGGCAAACGTCGCATTCAGCGTCGCTCCAATCGGCTGCTCGTCATCGACGAATGGGATTCAACCATAGAGCTGCTGGGTGGGAGAGACGGTAAGTTCTTGGAATCTGTGCGGTTCCTGCTCAAATTTGGAGGCGGCTATGGTCACAAAGTTCTCTTGTCAGGGCAAACGATCGCGACTGGAGAAACCGCCATCTCTGAAGCCACTCGCAATCAGTTAGCGATCGCCATTCTCGGCACTAACGCCACCAAAACGGATGAAGTCGGCAAGCTCAAGAGTGAAAGTCAACCGTTAATCGAACGGGCACGCAAAATTCGACAGCGCGAGTATCGACCTGCGGTTGTTCAACTGGGTGACGCTGACCCCGTTACTGTGGTCGTGTCAGATCTGGCTCATATTCTCAATGTGCGGATTCAGGTTGAAACTCAAGACCCAGATTTAGAGGGGTGGCTTCAAGTTTTCACGTCCGACCGACAAAAAGAAGTGCAGAGTTTGGCAGAGCAGTACGTCTCAGGTGAAATCAACTCGCCGCTCAAAGAGATAGCGCAAAAGCTTGGGTGCAGTGTGCGATCGTCGGACATGCGCTACACCCGATTTCTCAAGCCAGTTTGGGAAACCCTGCTGGCACACTATCAAACCACAAACCTAAAGGAGCGTATAAGCAATGAGTGATGGAATTGGCGGAACTGCTCAATGGCTGGCAGGAGTTGCTGTCGGAGCCGGAGTCATTTGCTGGGGCGTGTTGCCGGGAATGGTTGGCTTGGGCACTCAGCGCAGCCCTCAGAATGGAGATTTAGCGAAGCCAGGAGATGTCGCCCAGTGGTTTGCTGCCAATATCGCGCGAGTTTCTGGTGATTTTGCCGTAACGTTTCAGCGCGATCGCGTTCAAGGCCCGGTAGCCGGGTCGAGTAACTTAGGCGGAAATGGCTACGGTCGTCAACTTCTTCCTCAGACTTATAGCATTCCACAAAATGCTGCGCCCCGTAATGATTTGGGTCTACCGATGACGCAAGGCTCAATGAGTACAAGTCCGGTGCAGTGCGCGGGGACGCAAGACAAAAACTGTGATGGCTTAGTGACGCTCGACGAGTTGGAGACTCCTTCACCATGATGAGAATTTTAGCGCTGGTGGGAATTGCTGCCATCGTGCTGTACTTTCAAATTCCGCAGCGCATCAATTGGAGTGAACTTCGGGGCTTCAAAGGAGCAGATGTCGTAGAAAAAGCAGCTCAACCGCTGACAGAAAGCTTGAAGCCCAGGGAAGAAGAGAAGTCACCGTTGAAAGATGAAAAACTGAAAGATGAAACCTGGATGCGGAAGGATTGTCGTCAAGGCACGATCGCCTCCGGGTCACGGTTGACTCAAGCTGAATACAATCGCCATCTTTCTGCCCGTGATTTACAGGCGGATGACCCCTTACTCAATGGCACGATTGCCCCGTTTTGTACCCATCAAGACGGCTCAAAGGTCTTCATTCCCGACTGGTTAGTCAAGCGGAAATATCGCCTCAAACTCTCGGACAGAGGGGATGAGGTAGAGAAAAACTGAGATGAACTATGGCAAAGCTAACGGATGAAGAACTGCTCGCTCAGTTGCTCAAGGAATACCGAAATGGCTATCTTCGAGAAGATTTTCTTGAACGCGCCATTGTGAATATCGCTAAACATTACGCGCGATCGCACCGTGACAGGCTTCAAGAATGGCTGATCTGTGGTTTATTGCTAACTGCTGGAGTCATTTTCCTGGGGTGGAGTCCTCGGTATGACCTTCAGACAAAACGAGCGTCACAGGCAAGACTGTCTCCAGCTTCCTCAGCTAAAAAAGTTGGGGCACTCCGCGTTGAAGCGCCTCATCTAATGGATGACTCACCGCCTGGCGCATACGACTTCACGCTGATTGGACAAAGCAACGAAACCAGGAATGTCCCGATTCCGGCACCCTGTTCGGGCACGATTAAAAAGACGTGGTTTCAAGGCACAACTGGCAATCTGCAAACGGGGTCGGGCGGCGGCAACATTGTGGATATCGAATGCAGAAATAGTCGTTACGGGTGGCGAATGGCGCACCTGGCTGAGATTGGAATCAAATCGGGTCAGCAGATCGAGGAGGGAATGGGCATCGGAGGACAAGGCTGTACAGGACGCTGTTCGGGCGACCACGTTCACGCTCAGATGCATACCCTTCCTGACTGGCAGCGCATCGAAGACCGATCAATTACAGCCCCCGTGATCGATCGCTACCTCAAAAAAGTGAAGCAGGGAAAGTGGGAGCCATGAGCTTAAAAGTTTGGGCAAATCGCAGACAGCCTGTTGATCTTACCCTCGACCTTGTGCTGGCGATCGTGCTGTTTGGGTTAGCAATGCCTGTCTTATCTAGCTTGGGTAGCGGTGGATTAACGATTCGCCCTGTTTCACCCTCGCCAAATCAAACCAGTAGTCACGTAAAGGCACTGAGGCAAGCGATCGTGGGGCAGGAGTCAAACGGCGATTGCTCAATTCAAAACCATTCTGGATCAGGTGCGGCAGGTCTCGCTCAAATTATGCCGGAGAACATTCCTGTCTGGAGCCAAGAAGCATTAGGGCGAACGGTCACGCTACAGGAGTTCCTGAGTGATTGTCAATTGCAGTTACAAATTGTTGATTTCAAACTCAATCAGTATTGGCATCAAGAGTTTCAACAGAGCGAAGGAGATCCGGCACTGGCAGTGCGCCGAACTGCAAGCCGTTGGTATAGCGGACAAGGGGCGCAATACGACTCTTCATCCCTCCAATTTTGGAATGGGGCACGCTACCCAAGCATTCGCGACTACACTTTGTCTGTGTTGGATCGATACAATGCTACGGTGTCCCACTCAAAACAATGAGGCTTTGCTGCTAGAGGTAATGCCTTTTGACTGCCTTGTGGCTCCACTTGCAACTTGAGTAACTAGTAAGCTTATACTGACTTTGAACCTCAATACTATTCAGATGAGCGACCTTTCACTCAGCGGTTACGACCACCTGCTTCGCAAATTGAAAGAACGAATTCGCACGGCTCAAGTTCGGGCAGCTTTAGCGGTAAACCGCGAGTTGGTGGTTCTTTACTGGCAGATTGGGCGAGAGGTTTTGACTCGACAACAGCAGCAAGGATGGGGTGCAAAAGTTATTGACCGACTGGCGAAGGATTTGCAGCGAGAGTTCCCAGAAATGAAGGGGTTTTCGTCTCGTAATCTCAAATACATGCGATCGTTTGCAGAGACGTATCCCGATGAGTCAATTGTGCAGGAGGTGCTTGCACAAATTACCTGGTATCACAATATTGCTCTGTTGGATAAGCTGAAAGCCAATGAAGAACGACTGTGGTATGCCCAGCAAACGATCGTACATGGCTGGAGCCGTAGTGCCCTGGTTCACCAGATTGAAAGCGGTTTGCATCAACGAGTTGGAAATGCCGTTAATAATTTTGACCATACGTTACCTCAAAGCCAATCTGATCTAGCCCGCCAGATCTTAAAAAGTCCCTACAATTTTGCATTTCTGGAACTCGCAGAGGCTGCTCAAGAACGGGATTTTGAACGGGCGTTGGTGGAGCACATTCGTGATTTTTTGCTGGAACTGGGCGTTGGTTTCTCTTTTCTGGGTAGCCAGTATTCGCTCGAAGTAGGCGGCAAGGAATATAAACTCGATCTGCTCTTCGTGCGACCCGTTGACCTCAAAACCAATTCTTTCGGATTGGGTGGAGGTCAAATGATTCGAGCGTCTCCTAAGATCGCTTAAATCATTTAACTGTTCTTTCGTGATGGTGCAATTCCATCCCTCTCGGTATCAGAGTGACAGCCTATCCCACACTGGTGCGAGTGACTCTCAAGCTGGTGTAGCGCATGGGATAAAAGGTGGTAACTGGAAGCCTCATCTGGAACCCCATCGAGCAGAGCTGGATATGGTTACGCGAGAAACCTGTGATAGACCCACCGTAATGGTCTGAGGCAGCTAAAGAGGCTGATAAGCTGCGTCCCAAAAGGGAATGGTGAACAAGCGGGCTAGCGTGTTGAATAGGGCGCTAGCGATACTCCGACAGTAGCCCGGTGGAAAGCAGGAACCTAAGTCCAGCGACAAACGGAAGAACGGAACGGAGTAACCCCACCTGGGTTCTTGGAGCGTCATTCAAGCGGGTAGTCAGCTATACACCCAAGTGGGGAAGGGATAACCTCAGAAGCAAACGCCTCTAGGAAAGCTGGAGGATAGGCTGACGGAGGTTCGGTGATGTGGACGGTAAAGCTGTGAGTCGCAGTTCAAACGTTATGAGCCAAGCACTGCTGAGGTATAAATGGAACACGATCCCCTGGCGCAAGCTAGAGCGGAAAGTGTTTAAGCTGCAAAAACGGATTTACCAAGCCTCAAGTCGTGGCGATGTCAAACTCGTCCACCGACTCCAACGACTTCTCCTCAAATCCTGGTCTGCCAAATGCTTGGCGGTTCGGAAGGTGACCCAAGATAACCGAGGCAAGAAAACGGCTGGCGTGGATGGGCAAACTGCCCTTAAGCCCCAGCAACGGCTGAACTTGGTCAGCAATCTGAAGCTGACTCAGAAGCCACTGCCGACTCGTCGAGTCTGGATAGACAAGCCGGGAAAAGCAGAACAGCGTCCGTTGGGCATTCCAACGATGACCGAGCGGGCACAGCAAGCCTTGGTGAAACTGGCATTAGAGCCAGAATGGGAAGCCAAATTCGAGCCAAATAGCTATGGCTTTCGACCAGGGCGATCTTGCCATGATGCAGTTGAAGCAATCTACTATGCGATCCGGTATCAAGCCAAGTATGTCTTAGATGCCGATATCGCGCATTGCTTTGACGAAATTAATCACACGGCATTGTTGAACAAACTCAAAACCTTTCCCCAGTTGCGCCGCACCATTCGGGCGTGGCTCAAAGCGGGTGTCCTTGATGGATATCAATTTCAGCCCACCACAAGTGGAACCCCACAAGGCGGTGTGTTGTCGCCCTTGTTGGCAAATGTGGCGTTACACGGATTAGAAACCGACATCAAAGCACTCGCGTATCCTGAAGTTCGGGGGCAGAAGCTCGTCTTCTATAAAAATCTCCAGATCATTCGATACTGCGATGACTTTGTGGTTTTTCATCAGGATTTGAGCGTCGTGCAACGATGCCAGGAATTGATTGAAACATGGCTGAGTCAAATTGGACTGAAACTCAAGCCCAGCAAAACGCGCATCGGACACACCTTGGAATCTCATGCGGGGCAACCGCCCGGATTTAATTTTCTGGGCTTCCACATTCGGCAATACCGAGTCGGAAAACACCACTGCATGAGATCTCCTCGTTCCGGTAAGCACCTTGGGCACGTTACGCTCATCAAACCGAGCAAAGAAGCTGTTCTCAGGCATTTGCATGAGTTAAAGATTCGACTCAGAAACCTCAGACATGCTCCGCAAGACATCGTGATTTGGGACTTGTCCCCCCTGATTCGCGGGTGGGCACAGTACTATCAAACGGCAGTTTCGCGGAAGACCTTTGAGGCACTGGGTCATCTATTGTTTCTGAAGCTTTGGCGATGGGCAAAACGGCGACACCCCCACAAGAGTAACGTCTGGGTCATCCGCAAGTATTTCCGCCGCAATGGACTGGATAACTGGCGATTCATGACTCCAGAAGGTTCCTTTTTGATTCGACATACGGATCATCCGATTCAGCGTCACATCAAAGTGCAAGGCTGTCGCAGTCCGTTTGATGGAGATCAGATTTATTGGAGTACTCGACTGGGGCGGCATCCGATGCTGCCCCGCAAAGTCGCAAAGTTGCTGAAACAGCAGCAAGGACGATGCCATCACTGTGAGCGCTATTTCAGGCTAGAGGACATTCTGGAAATTCATCATCTCGATGGAAATCATCAGAATAATCGCGCCTCAAATTTGGCGCTCTTACATGGGCATTGCCACGATGCCGTTCACGGTAGAGGTATGTGTGACAAACACCACATCACTGAGGAGCCGTATGAGTCGAAAGGGTCATGTACGGTTCTGGAGCCGAGTAGGGTGAGTGATCACCCTACTTAGGCTAACTACCACGTTAAACTGCACTGCTACGTGGTCATTGACCTAAAGATGGTCGAGTTTGAACCAGAGTTCTCGGGTAAAATGAATTATATGCAGCAAGTTGCCTAAAAACCAAGCACAGAAGGAGATTCACCGTGTTAATGGCGTAAACATCGTTGCCCTAGAGAGGCAATAAGCATCAGCGCCGGGGCACAGAATCTTATTGCCTGTCTGATTCCAACTTCTCCACTGGATATTGAGCTAACCAGACTGAAAAGGGTTGAGGGATACCCTCTTTGTCAAAGACAACAATCTCATCCCCCTGCTTCATACTGCCAAGCACCAATCCTTGAGCTTGCGCCAACTTAAACCACTGCTGAAATTGTTCCAAAGAGGCTTCAGTTGACTCCGGTAGCTCGATCAAGTTTGGAATCCAGGCGTGTTCCAGGGCACTAATGAAATAGCGAGCAGGATTTCTGACATCGCCAGATGCCAATGCTTCCCGTACTACTGCAAGCGCATTCAACGTTTGCTGTTCGGGCACCGCATTGATCTTACGGAGCAGGGATGGGGTTGGGCGACAAATGCCAATGGCAGCTAACTCAGTTTGAATTGCCTCAGATATTGCGGCGGTCGTTTGCCTTGGTTGCAATTGGCTAGAAGTGGGCGAAGTGGTGACTGGCACCCGTTGAGCCGAATCTAGGGGTGCTAACTGAAGGTGCTGTTGTTGCTGACAGTGAGATAACAACGTCTGCAACCGTTGATTGTCCTCCTGAAGCTGGCTGAACAAAGCTAAACGCCCATAAACCAGTTCCACTTGAGTTTTGAGTTCTTGGTTCTCCTGTCGCAGGCGGTGAATTTCTTGTCGTAATGTGGAAATGATGGCTCCTTGAGATTGTACGGACGCTGCTTGAGGTTGCGTTCGCTTCGGCTCCTGTTGCTGTTGCGCTTGAAGCGTTTGGATCTGTTGTCGTAAGTCTGGATGTTGATAGAGATAGACCGTACTCACCCCAGCTTCACGAGCGACCGCAGCCATGCTAATGGGTTTACCTTGTTGAATCAATTTAGATAAAGCATCGACCGTTTTCTGACGGCACTGATGCTTTTTCTGTTCAGTCGCCGTTCGTAGGGCTTCGACTTGTTTGGGATTCCTCATGAATTTGTCTCCAAACGGGTGATAATCTGACGCAGGTTTATAGCAACTTGTTGATTCGTTTCTACTTGTCGCTGCCAGCCGTTATCCATTGCCTTCTGCATGATTGCTTCAGTGCGCTCCAGTTCAGCACGATGCACATTAAGGAATTCTTGAGTGGTGCGGAAATCGCTACAGGTCAAACAAGCATTGGCATGTGGACAAGCCCCTTTAACTATCGGTCGAGCGCAGTAGCCATTCGGCAAAGCTTGAGCATTCATATTCTTGCGGAGCCACCCTAGATGCTCATCGTTATCCAGGTGTGGATTCGTGGACTGCACTACTTCCCCTGCCACATTAACAATCTTTTCCAGGGCAAAATCAAACGATTTTCGCAGCGTGTCGTCATGGATATGAGCATACACAGCCGTCATTTCGGGCGATTTGTGCCGTAACAGTCGCTGCACAATATGCTGCGGAATGCCCAAGTTGATCCACTGCGTTGCTATCGTGTGCCGAAACTGATGTGTTTGGAAGTTCCAAATTTGACCCGAATGGTCTCGGATTTGATAGTCCTGTGCCAGAGTTTTGAGGTAATGCGTAAACGAGTTGATTAACATCACCTGGGGCGTAGGAATAAATTTAGTTCCACTGGTTCCTCTTGCCCTAGCACAGAACAAATACTCAAACTGCTGGTCAAAATGGCTCCGGATGTACTCCTGCTGCGCTTGAATGATTTCCACCACTGTCAGGTCTACCAGGGGCAGCAGATCTTCCTGCCGGGTCTTTTCGGTCATTAACCGCAAACTCCATTCTCCCTTGCTGTTTTGCTGCAAACAATCGAGCTTGAGGTTGAGCAACTCCCCAATTCGCAATCCCAAACATTGCAGCACCACAACCCCTCGCATGACGGGTTCTGGCAACTTATCCAGGTGCTGATTCAACTGCACTAAAACTGCTTCGGGAATGTAACGCGGCAGTGGTCTATCTTTTCTCGGATAGTCTTCAGGACGAATGAGATAATCTGGCACGGCAAACCAGCGATTGATCACCCCCGTTCTGAAAAAGCCACCCAGCGTACACAACCTGTGGATTCTCGTTGATGAGGCGAATTGACGCTGTTGCAGATCAGCGATGTACGCCAGGATAATTTCTCGCTCTAGCTGCTCAAACCCAGTGAGATAGGGAAAGCGACGGCTCAGAAATCTAGCAAAGCTCGACAAGTCATAAAGTGTACTCCGAAGGGTGCCCCAGGTGCGAGTGGTCGCTAAATATCGGATGTACTGCTTGAGCACGGCTTTGAACCAGGGCTGAGGAATGGACTCAAATGAAATTGTGACCACTCGCTCGTGCGGCAGGATTTTGATTCCCAATGCTTCAACTGCCCAAATGTCTTCGGATAACTCTCGGGCTAAGCGAGCATATTCCTTACGAAACCAACGTCCACAGGCAGCATCTTTGCAAACGTATACCTGCTTACCTGCATCGTCTTTGCCTCCTTTGATGTAATGGCGACTGCCACAATGAGGGCAAGATAAATCAGGGTCTTCTGGCACACGGGCTTTATACACCTGTTGAAAGTATCGCCCGCAGGCAGAATTGCAGCAAAGATATTGCTGTTGTCCGTTACGGCTCTTGCCTGCCTTCTTGGAGTACTGACTCCCGCAGCGAGGACATGTCACTGGATTCTCCTCAAGGGCTGTTACTGATGCCAGTGCAGGAGGGTTAGGACGTTGGAGGGGGTGGGATATCATGAGGGTGAGCCTCTTGGTGAAACGTTGTAAAGGCTGCTCTGAGGTCTTCATCGAGCAAATGCACATAGGTATCGAGGGTGGTCTGAATGCTGGCATGACCCAGCCGTTTCTGCACATATGCCAGATTCCAACCTGCGCGAATTAACTCAGTCGCGTGGGTATGACGCAGCAGGTGAGGATGAACTTTGAAAGCTGTTTTCTGAGACAGTCGCTGAAACAAGCTATTGACCGTACTCATCGATAGGGGATGGCCAACTTTACCTTCCCAAATATTGACGAAGACATAGTCGCAATCCGTTTCAGGGTATTCTTCAATCAGGTAGCAGGAATACAGCCGCAGCAAGTCTTGCGAAACATGAATGATTCGTTCTTGCTTGCTTTTCCCTCGAGCGCCATTGCCATTGTCAGTTCTGGGAATGACATGAATCTCGTTTCTTCCTTCGCTAATTAAGTCTGAGTGCCGCAACCCCAATGCCTCGCCAATCCGCATCCCCGTTTCATAAAGCAGGCAAATTAAAAATTGATCTCGCAATCGTTGGCAAGCCTCTGTAAGCTGACGTACTTGTTGAGCCGTGAGGCAGCAGGGCAAGTGTCTTGGCTCCTTAAGCTTAATCAGTTTGGCTCGCATCCGTGGTTGTGCAGCAATGCCAAACAAGAATGGTTTATAGGCACCAGAGCCAAGTGCTTTGCGATCTGTACCGAGGGCAACAGCGACTCCCAAGCGGCGATAAAACTCATAAAACTGATAAACCACGCTTAAGGCTTGGTTGACAGTACTTTCAGTTCTAACAGCGGTTTGTGGCTGCAACGGCATGATTTTGGGCAGGGGATAACGCAGCCAGTGAATAAACTCTGCCAGGTCATCCAACTGAACAGATTGCCAATCCCGATGGCTATCACTGAGGAATTCCCAGTACAGTTTGAGGTGTCCCAGGTAGCTACGAATGGTATTGGGTGAGCGTTGTAGATTTTCTAGATAGCGGATGTAACGACTGACAGGCTCCACGGGCATCCAGTCATCTCCAAGCAACAGCCAACTCATTTGACTGCTCTCAGGGAGTCGAATGCGCTGAACTTTCATAGTGACGATGATTATGCTGTTAACGAAGTTAATTCGCCGCAGTATAGTTGTTAACGTCGATGTTGAAACACAGTCGATACGTTTCGTTGTAAACGTTGTTGTTGTTGTTATTTAAGCTAGATATTTAATGAACTTCTATATTTCAGCCGTAGACGATTTGTTGCGACATGCTGATGACAAGCCAACGATCGGGATCATCCTTTGCAAGGGTAGAAAGAAGACGGCTGCTGAATATGCGCTTCGTGATGTGAATAAGCCGATCGGCATTTCAACCTATCAACTCAAAGGCTCTTTACCAGAACCGTTTCAGCAGAGTTTGCCCAGTATCGAGCAGTTAGAAATGGAACTGGACACGATCGCGGCAGCAGTTGTTTCTGAAGAAGACACAGACGCTTGAACAGGTTCACAATATTATCTGAGCAACCGCCAAGAATTCCTTTTACGTGATCTGACAGCTTCTTTTCAATTGATCGGATCGATAAGTTATCGAGCAGCAAGGGTATTTGATTTGAAACATATGTCGGTTTAAATCTTGATTGAGTCGTGAAATGCGATCGCTTAACCTCGCTTCTCGTCTACTGAAGATGTCTTCAGTCAGCAAATTTCTAAAACACCACTCGTTGCTCTCTCCAATCTGAGGCTGGAATTGACTCGACGTTCCAGAGTTTTACAAGCAGAAACACGAACAATTAAAGTAACTGAAGACATCTTCAGTAAGAAAACGATTCAACTGTAAGGTTGTGCAGTAAAATAGCTGGGAAATTGTGTCATCGATCTCCTTATGTTACGAGGTACTGAATCGTGAAAATTGCTGTAGCTGCGGTCAAAGGTGGCGTTGGCAAAACGACTTCTACGTTCTGTCTCGCGGCAGTCTTGACCCGAATGGGAAAACGAGTTTTGTGCATAGACCTGGATTCACAAGCCGACTTATCAGCCGCATTCCGATGTGAATGTGATGCGTCAAATCCTAATATTGGTGAGGTTCTCAACTCCTCTCGCCGAGAACAGCGATCGCTAATGAAGAAAGCGGTGGTGTCGATCGAGGGCTGGGCAGATCTCATTACCCCTGGGTCTCAATTAGATCACTACGAAAAAGAAGTCGAGAAAGGGATTGGTTCGGATCAGCGATTGCGAGATGCGCTTGACGCGATCTCATCTGAGTATGACTTCATTCTGCTAGACACACCCAAAGGCGATGGGTTGCTCACTCGAAATGCATTAGTTGCTTGTGATCAGGTTGTTGTTCCAGTGCAGATGGAATGGTTGGCGGTGAAGAACTTGCCCAGACTGCTGCAAAAAATCTCTGAAATTGCCGATCGGCTCAATCCTGATGTGGTTGTCTCAACGTTTGTGCCTTTTCAACTAAGACGCACCTCGTTTTCAAAGCGAAGTTATCAAGATCTGTGCAATTGGGACGCAACCCCTCATTTGCCCTTCCAACAGGCTCCTATCTGGGTTGCTCCGCCTGTAAATGACCTGACGCTCTATGCTGAATTGTCGGAAGCAGGCGTACCAATCTATGAATATCCTGGAGTCGAAAATAAGCACATTGAGCCATTTCAAAAGCTTGCAGACTATTTGGAACAGCAACGATGTGCAGGACTGGAGGTGAGTCATGCCCGCTAAATCTGCTCGCGCCCGAATGCAGCGCAGTCCTTTGGGATCTCCGATTCCGACTGAAGCTAAACCTGTTGTCCGTCTGGAGCCAATTCTTAATCTCGATCGCATCAATTTAGAAGATCGAGGGAATTGGTTAAGAGCCTTAGAAGTTTGCCGTCCCCAAGCAGCACAATCCCTGGATGAGCTTTTGGGTCAGATTGCTTCTTATCAAGGACAAATTGACCGAGCCATTCAAACTGCTCAAGCGCAAAGTACGATTTATGCTTACGCGATCGGCACTCGGCTAAACTTCATCGATCAGCATCAGCTTTATGAAAAGTTGGGCTATCGCAATTTAACTGACTTTATTAATGGGGGTGAGATCAAGCGATCGAATGGGGACTCAATCACGGCTCGGCAGGTTTGGTCATACCGACGGGTCACTAAAGGATTAGACGAGTTTCTTGAGCTTGTGGAGGAGTTGAGAAACGGCAGCGAGATTTCTGAAGAGATTCAAATCCAAGTAAAGCAAATGGGAGAACGCCTGCAACATGATGTTGTAGAAAGCTTTTTGGCTTCTTATGTCGATGGCATTGCTGGAGTTTTAGAGTTAGGAGTGAGTAAGTTAGAGCAGGTTTGTCGTCTTCCAAGACCGATCGCGTTTTCTGGTTTATTGGCGGGCCAGTTGCCTTTATCGTCAGAAGCTTACCTACCCGTTTATGAAACCTCGTTTAGTCAATTGCGAAAAGCGATTAGCCAGTATGAAAAGCCGCCTGAAGTAGGGTCGCTCGAAAGTACTGTCGATAAGAAGTTAGCTCAAATCGAGCGCCTTGTAAAAGAGGTCAGCGGATTAAACCTGGAGCAATCCCAGAAAGAACGACTACAAACGATTCATGCAACGCTTCAAGTCTTGTTGTGAGTCCTTGGTCTAATTGCTGCGGGAACACTTACACGGATACGTCTTGGCTGGGTTACTTTAAGGATGGTGATTACTATTTCGAGTGAGGTTGGATCAATTCAATGTCCAGTTTCTCAGAGAGTTCCAGAACGTTGTTGCTGAAGTCTGCGGCCCCGGCAACAAGACCTGAAACGGTGGTTGCGATCGCAAATAAAGCAACAAGGCGAGTCTTGATTCTCTGAGGCTTCTGCTTCTCAGGCTGGCTGAGATCTTCCTGCAAATCATCCAAATGCACGAGAGCCTCTTCACGTTGCGCCTGTGGAAAGGTTTGTGCTGTATGACGAAGAACACTAATCAATTTAGTAATATCGTTGATATTGTTACCGATGTTTTGGGAGAAGTTGCTAACAGTTCCATCCCCACTATTGACAAATCCAACATCCCCATAAATTGTTGTGTTGTTTTTAGGTTGATTATCAGCCATTATTTTAGCAATCCTCTCCATATTGGTATTACTTTGCAGCACATTTTGACGTAAGAAAACTACCTCCTCTCGATACTCTGAAATTCGTCCTTCTAGCTGTCGAATTTGCTTTTCATAAACACTGTTTTCAATTGCTGCCTTATTCGCTTCGGGTGGCACCTCTAACCGAATGACAAAGGCACCACCGCTTTTCTTTTCGATCGCCTGGATGGAGAGATCGTTGTATTGCGATCGCAATTCTTGAAAAGATTGAAAGAAAGCTTGCCAGTCTATGCCATCGGCAAAGATGAGGTCAACGGTTTCAAGTGCTTTTTGAAATAGAGCGGTGAACTCTCCAGGCTTGAAAGTACCGCTACTGGGACGACGTTCTTGCTGCTTCTGTTTCAGATAGACATAATCACAAATAACGCCATCTAGATTGGTTTTACTGTTGGTGTTCCAGTCTTCTAGACAGGCTCCAGTCAAGATTGCACCCGTAAAATTAGTTGCAAGCGCTTGAGTTTTAGTAAAATCTACGGCACTCAGATCAGCGTTGCTGAAGTTTAGACCATTTAGGTTGATGCCACTTAGATTTGCATTACGCAGATTAGCGTCACTAAGGTCAAGCGATGTGAGGTCTATATCTCTTAGATTGTCTACATCGTTAAGGTCTATTCTGCTAAGATTAACGCCTCTGAAATCTATGCCACTGAGGTCTATCTCTCCAGGGTTTATGCCATCAAAGTATATCCATCTGAGGTTTAGCCCGCTGAGATTAACACCCTTGAGGCTGACCCCTAGAAGATCGTCAATATTGAGAGTTATCCTGCTGAGTTTGTCTCCGCTAAGATCTATTCCATTAAGGTTCGCACCACTCAGATCAGTACCGCTAAGGTCTACATCGCTAAGGTCTGCGTTACTAAGATTTGCGCCGCTAAGATTTGTATTGCTAAGGTCTGCACCACTCAGATCAGTACCGCTAAGGTCTACATCGCTGAGGTCTGCGTTACTGAGATTTGCGCCGCTAAGATTTGTATTGCTAAGGTCTGTACCACTCAGATCAGTACCGCTAAGGTCTACATTGCTGAAGTCAAATTTTACACTGAGATTTTCTTGCCGCCACTGATTCCAACACTGATTCCAAGCCTCCACTCCCCCTTCTAGTAAACTAAGATCCTTCAGTGAATTTAACAGTTCTTGATTCGCCACGGTCTCTCCCTTACCCCTAGGACTTCCCTTCACGTCTTCAACCCGATCTCGCCCAATCCCTAAATTTTCCTTCAAAAGCTTCAGAGTATCGCTAGTTAATGCATATCGCCCTAGAACGATCGCTGATTTTCCAATTTGTAGGAGGGTGTAGATCTCATTTTCCCTAAACATCTAGAGACTGCCAACAGTTGAAGCGGGATGTTTGATATTGCTTACTCATTGCAAAAGTGTTCAACGATCGTCACTCCAACCATTTATCCTTTCTCTCCCAGATCTATCACAATCAACTCCTGCCTGATCGCCTCATTAATTTCGTACAGTTCTTCCTTGGATGTCGTTCGCAGGTCAAACCTCTCCCTCAACTCAGCTTGCAGCTCCTCCGGTATCGTCTTCGCCTTCTCATCGCTATGACCAACCAAATGACGATCGGGATAAGGTACAAAGTTTTCAAACGGCTGTATCCCTTCTTGAATCAGCTTTTTAGCCAGTTGGGTGATGGCAACGGTCGATCGCTCTGCTCACAAGTATCAATCTCATCGGATGGATAGCCTGAAGTCAGATAGAGGGTGAAGGCTCCGACCCAGGAGATTCTTTTATCTGCGAAGTTCCGGTAGTTTCATAGAAGGCCGCTTCCGCCGCCGCCTGGTCTGCCGCCTTGGTGTAGCGCCGAAAACTCTGAACAGAGCGATGGCGAGTCAGCGTCATCACATGATAGGGATTCATCCCCTTCAGCACCAGATTCGTCGCAAACGTATGGCGACAGCGATGAGCATGAAATTCAATCCCCGCCTTCGCAGAAATCGCATCCATCACCTTGCGAATGCCGTCATAACTGAGCCGCTCTCCCGCATTGCGTCGAGAATGCGAGACAAACAGAGGACTCGTCGGCAGCACCCGCTCTCCCTGCGCCTGTCGCCAGCACAAATACGCCTCCACCTGCTCAATCGCTTCCGATGTCAACGGCACTGCCCCCTTGCTATCCGCTTTCGCCACCCGCACCCAAAGTCGTCGCCCATCAAAATCCGCTCGATTCAGGTTCGAGACCTCATTCGCCCGCAGTCCATGCATCAGGGCGGCCATCAGTGCCAGATTGCGTTCAGGCAGGGATAGCTGCCGGGTCGCCTGAAGAATCAGTCCCACCTCCGCATCCGTGAGGTTTTGGGCTTCCGGTTCCACCAGCTTGGGCAGATCGACCTGGATTGTGGGATCAAAAGTCAGATAACGAACGCGAGTCATCCAGCCGAGGAAGTTTTTCAGCGTGCCCAACACCCGCCGCACTGTCGCATCCGATAACACCCGTCGATCGGTTTCCAGATCCACCCGCAGCAGATGTGTTTTGAACTGAGCAACCTGACGCGGTGTCACGTCAGCCCAGCTCCGCTCCGTCCAATCGAGGAACTGCTGAAGGTCTTGACGGTAAGCTTTCTGAGTTCTGGGCGCGAGCGATCGTGCCTGCAAAAACTCCTCCACCCGCGCTTCCCTTAAATCTGTAGGGCTTGCTGGTTCTGGTTTAGGAAGTGCCCGATCGATCGGAATAATCTGGATATCTGGGATAGCGCTAGTTCTAGGGTTCAAATCTCTCTCCTTTCTGAACGACAGATAAAAGCTGTATGGACAGGCTCGTCCTTGAGTATCCAGAACGTCAGGCTACGCCATTCAACTTCACCGATATACCTCGGAAATATCATCAGCGTCCTCCCTTCAGGATTTGCTCTGCGGTCAGTTGAAAGTCTGGGAATGTCGGAGAAATGACCCCATCGCCGCCTCGAAACTCGCTGGATCGATAAGCGCCATTTTGAAGGGACAACACAACTACGACCCCTCGACCTGGATCAACCTGCCAAAACTCAGGAATGCCTCGTGCTGCATACTCCTTCGGCTTATGAACATAATCACGGTCGTAGTTTTTGCTCCCAGGATTGCCTGGTGAGACAACTTCGATCACGAGCAGAGGGTTCGGCATATTCAGATCGAGCAAGGCCTGTTTCTGGGTTAAGATTGCCGCAGCCGACGCTTCAGAGTGAACCATTAGATCAGGATCTCGTACGGTTGCCTCGGAAGACACCACGGTAATTTGCTGTTTGTCTCCAACCCGCTCGATCGCAAGCCCCATCTGGATAAAGTAGACAAGCAGAAATCTTGCAATTAATAAATTGTGCGGATCTTCATTAGGCAATTCAATTAACTCCCCATCCACCAATTCATACCGTTGGTCGCTGCCGTCGTCATAGTCGAGATATTCCTCAAGGGTGAATGGCGGTTTGATAGCTTGTGTCATGGCTCTGAGCCTCATCTGGCTTCTAAGTTGGACAAGATTGAACGGAATCTGGCTTCGGTGGAAGTGCCTCTACTTTCGGTGGAGACGGCATAAAGCTGACGTTTCCCCATCTCGTGAGAATTTAGACCGTAACTGCGAAGGGCAAGATCTGATTGTATCGCGCCTTGCGATCGCTGTTGTTCAGTTGGGCGTTTCAAATTTCCCTCCTGTTTTGATTACAGATAAGATTCATTAGCTGGAATATAAATAGCATACGACATGCAGAATCGACAAAATGGAAAGTACGGTAAAATCAAGGCAACTTCAATGTTTGGGAGCCGTTTATGCCCTCGCCGTTTCCTGGAATGAATCCCTATCTGGAACAGCCTGTGTTCTGGCCATCCTTTCATACCTGCTTCATGGTGGCGATGGCAGATGCGATTACGCCCAATCTGCGCCCTAACTACTATGTGGATGTCGAAACGCGCACGTATGTCGATGAAACCGATGAAGAATTACTCGTTGGAATTCCAGATGCTCTAGTCCTTTCTCCCACTCAAACGACACCCTTGACCAGTCCCCTCAAACTCGCTCCCGGCGCAGTTCAAACTCGTCCCCTGCAAGTGCGCTTACCGATGCCTGAAGAAATTAGAGAGCGATACCTGGAAGTCCGGGAAGTAGGGACGGATGTCGTGATTACTGTAATTGAACTATTGTCTCCCAAGAACAAACGAAGCGGAACAGGACGAACACTGTACGAGAAGAAGCGACAAAAGGTGCTGAGAAGCTTATCGAATCTGGTCGAAATTGACTTACTACGCGGTCACCCCCCGATGCTGATGAGTGAGGTAGACAGAAAGCTGGATTATCGAGTTCTAGTCAGTCGGGAATCCCGTCGCCCTGTTGCAGATTTGTATGGTTTCACCTTGCAAGAACCCATTCCAAGTTTTCTACTTCCCCTCAAATTAGGCGACGACGAGTTAGGGGTGAATTTGCAGGACGTGTTTAGCGGAGTCTATAACCGAGCCAGTTATGACTTGCGAATCGATTATCGTCAGCCGTTACCGCCACCAAAACTCTCAGTTGAGAACCAACAATGGGTGGATGAATTGTTAGCCCCGCTGCGGAGTCCATAATGCCGAAAGCGTTGCCGGAAAAGTGTCGTCTGTGCGCTAAGTTGCCCGCGATCGAGGCAAAGCAGCTACACGGCGAGGCAGGAGATCGCTGTTGGGATTCACGAGTTTGTCCTAATCGGCGATCGTATGCCCGACATCGCGACAGACGCAATCAACAACGCAATCAGAAACGCTGGGCACAACAAGGACGCATCACCGTTCAGTTAACGGATCAGCCGTTGGAGGAAGGGACGATCGCCCAGATTCGAGAACATCCTGGCATCAAGCAGCTTCAGTTTGAGACTCAGTTGCCGGATGTGGGCTATTCTGCTGTGCTGCAAGTGTATCGTCGTGCCGTGGATGCACCTTTGGTGGCGATCGCGGGAGAAGTCTGGCGCGGCAGGCAGAAGGAAGCGGACATCGCACCCATTGCTTGTGCAACACTGACTCCCCGGCAGGTCGAAGTCTATGTGGAGCGATTGTTGCAGAAGTTGACGGAGCTTTATGGTGTTCGCAAATTTGCTGCGCTGGAGGAACTGTCCCCTCAATCTTGTTTGTTGAAACTTTGATGAGGCAGTTGGATGACTCGTAAGCGGCAGGGTGATGCGTCGATCGTGCAACTGGATCTCTGGGAGGTTCTCGACGTTGCGGAAGCGGTGCCAGAGGAGGCAGATTTGGCGCAGATTTGGACATCGTTGGACAGTGCGCTCGAAGTGCTGAGTGTGCGCGCTCAACTGAAACTGGCAGGAGAGGCAATCTCCCGTCTGGCTCAAATCGTTCAAGACCGCGCCTGGTTGACTATTTCAGAACTAGAGCAACTTGGTAATGTAGAAGGCCCGGTGATGCCGATTGGGGCGTTCGATCGCTTTGTGCGGCAGTCAATGCAGGTGAACTTTGAGCGATTTATCGAAGCCCCGTCTGTGCCGCCGAGAATGGTTCAGGAAGTGACTCAGGCTGAGTTTCCTGATGATGGGCGCTCTGTGGTGGTGGAACTGGATCAAGCTGCACTTCTGGAAGCGTTGGAGGCAGAAGTTGAGTTTGATTTGCCGCAGACCTTTGAGCAAGCAATCTCCTTGGCACACAGTGAGAATGTTCAGGCGTGGGATGAGGCGATTCAGCAGTGTTTTGCTTCCCAGCCAGAGCAGTCGATGCGGTTTCTGGAACTGGCGAGGGCGATTCAGGAGAGGAGTCAGGAGAAAGAGGAGGAACTAGGAACGATCTCCGTGCAAACTTGGTTGGCGCTGTTACTGGGTGAATACATTCTGGAGCAGCGGGGAGCGTTTTATCAAGTAGAAACCCTTTGGATTAGGCAAGGCTAGTTATTGAAGTCTCAATTGATGGTAGTGGCACGGGACTGCTGAAGATGAATAAGCCACACCGAGCGCTTTCGTTAGGAGAGGAACTGTTGGAGCAGAAATAGGCTAGGGCGTATTTCATTTATACACCTTCGAGCAGCGCTTCACTTTGTCCCTTGCAAATGGACGCAATGTTCTAGAGGGGCAGTACAACTCCAGCAACTTGGAGCAAATCAATTATCTATTTTGAATTCACCCTTAAATGTTCAGCAGAATTGCACCCCTGCTGCAAGTAAGATAGAGGATCGCCTTGTATGACACTCAGCAAAGCTCCTGCCACGATCGCAGCGCAGCATTTATTCAATCGTTGCAACTGGATAGACAAGAAGAGATTGAAGCCCTGTGTGTGGCGGAAATTGCCTTGCTAGGAACAAACCTGCTACAGTAAAGCTAACGTTGTTTTCTGACATCGGGAACTGCCTCTATGCAGTACGGCTTAATGCCTTTTCCTAGCGCAGAACGCGAACTTTAGAATCCCCTCTGTGTCTTGTTTCTAGCATTTACCTTTGCACTGGCTGCGTATCTCGTGGGCACAAGCATAGAGCTTCAAGCCGTAATCTTGGTTTTAATCTGTCCAATACTCCAAGCGCTCACCCCTGCTAAAGAAAGTCCCCAAATACTGCTAAAAGATCCGTGAGTCGTGCGATATTTCACAATACGATCGGCTAACCAACTCCCGATCGAGGGTAAGGTCGTCAGTTCTGCCAGCGTAGCTAGATTAATATTGAGTCGTCCTGCGGTGTCATAGTGGCTAGGTTCGGTCTGCTGAAGCGAAAACTGAACAGCGATCGTGTGGGTCATTGTGATGTTTTTGAAGACATAAGATGGAGCAATGGTGACTGAATTACCGTCTACTAACAATTCTATGATTTGATAGTCGGGGTCAGGCACGATCGCAAAAGTTTGATCAAAGCCATGCTGAACGACAACGGAACCGATTGGAGTCATTTGACCGTGTGATCCGGCGGTTGCTGCGATCGTATGAGTTTGATTTTGCAAAGGAGTGATCCGCTCTAGCGCCGATCGCGCATTGATCCGACCTGCACCTAACATTCCTGCATACGGTGGGTTGAGGGTATCGATCGGATCTGCGGTGTCTTTGAGCAGTGCGATCGCTTCGGCGGCACTTAAGTCAGGTTTAACCGAAAATAACAGCGCAATCAGACCTGCAACATGAGGAGCGGCAAACGATGTGCCGCAGGTGTAGGCGTATTTTTCTGGCGTTGAGGTTGTGTAAATTCCGGCTCCAGCACTGCCTTTTTCGCCACCTGGTGCGGCGACGGTAATGCTTTGCTGTCCATAGTAAGAATAGCTGGCTTTGCGATCGCCGACTCCAACGGCTGCCACTGTGCAGAGGTTGGTTAACTGCGGATATCGGTAGGTATGAGCCGATGGATAGTGAAGTTCATCCGGTCGTTGGGCAGCGCCTAGGGCATAGTTACCCGCCGAAGCAACGATGGCAACCCCACGGTTTTGTGCCTCGATTAATGCTTCACGAATCCCAATGTGTTCACCATTCGTTCGCCAGCTTAGATTGATGACTGCCCGCTCTCCAGGCTGAAGATAGGTAAGTGCCTGACGAATCGCAGCGGCTCGTAACCCGTAAGCCGGAGACGCAAACTGACCCGGAATTTTAATCGGGAGAATGCGGCAATTAGGCGCGACGGCAGACGCTGCTGCATTTTGCTGACCAATCACCCCCGCAACTTTTGTGCCGTGTGCAATCACTGATTCATTGGGCGATCGCTCACTGTCTAAAACGCCTATATCAAAGTTGAGATCTAGAGTTTGCCAATCGGAACGAAATGCAGTTTGTAGTGCTTCATGATCAGTACGAGCGCCACTATCGATAATGATAATCGTGACGTTGGGTGATCCTTTTGTAATGAGGTGTGCATCCGAAAGATGAATCGCGTTGTAGTTCCAAAAGCGATCGAAGTCTTCAAATTCTTCATCGTTCGCGATCACTGATTGATCCAGACCAAAATCCTCAAACCCAACCTGATCGATTTCGGCAAAGAGAATGTCGTCTCGCTGTTGGGCACGATCAATCGCTGCTAGTACTGCCCGAACGACATCTCGATCGTCTGGCAAGATACCCAACCTGACCCGGTAATATCCCACTTTAGGAGTCGCATTGGTGACTTGAAATCCCAAGGTTTGAATAATCGATCGACACTGAGCTTCAGCAATGTCGGATCGAAACCACAAATCGAGTGATCCGGGCACGAGATATCGCTCAAAGCCTTCAGCGTCTCGCAGGACGGGATGAACATTGCCAGCAAACGCAGCTTTAAGCTCATGAGGAGCGGGGTCGGCTTCAAATTCACTGGGCTGCACAATCCGAAAGTCAAACTCTGAGGCAGATGGCAACACTTCAACATAGCCTGTTGATTCTAGGGGATCAGTTGCCTCTAAATCAGTTTTCGCCGGAATTAGGTAGCGTCCCAGAACGGGTATTAACGTAATTTCTTTGTGTGCTTGCTTGTCCTGATAGCTTAACGGAGCAATCACAAATAGCTGGTCTAATAGTGCGCGTGATAGTCTAGTCGCTGCTTCCAGTTCTGCGATCGCGTAATAGGGTTGCCCTTGTGCCACAATTTTCGCTCGTTCGGATTTGAGGTGAGGAATCCGAGCAATTTGAGTCGAGATGATGCGGTTAGGGTTTAAGCGGAGTTGCCGGACGGTAGAGGGGTTTTGCAACACACGATCGACTGTGCCACGGTCAAAATGGGTGCGATCGCAGATCGTTTTGGCTGAAACAACGGTTCGTTTTTCAATCACTGCTTGGGCTTCTGCTGGACTCAGGCTGAAGGCAAAGCATAAAATTTCTTGTAGTGATATGCGTTGGAATGGCGGAGTGCTGTTCATAGTTAAAGTTCAGTTTCAAGGTTGACGAGCGTTTTAGCTATCTGTAGCGCTGCGACTCCTGCTGCTAGAACTGTTGCGGCTGATGAACCATTAATGCTGGTACCGCCTGCTAGATGGCTAGGAAAAACATTCTGCCCAGGTGCATAGCAATCCACTTGAGTTTGGCAGCACCAAGCCAGAGGGACACCCGCCAAATCGGTCGCTGAGACAGCAACGACACCGGGCAAACAGGCTGGAAATAAGCAGATATCCGCACCATAATTACCAGCCGCCGCAAAGATCTTGCAGCCTTTTGCTAGAGCTTGATGTACGGCTTGCTGGATAAGCCGTGAACTCTGCCGCCGACCCAAAGGAAGCGCAATCACTTGTGCGCCCTGACTGAGCGCCCACCGAATGCCTTGAGCGATCGCAAAGGCGCTAGTTCCTGAATCGCCGCCCAGAACTTTGCCAAACAGTAAGGTGCAGGCAGGTGCCAGCCCTTGCAAGTGGGTTTGCCCTACGAGTAATGCAGCACTTTTGGTTCCATGTCCGCCGCGATCGGACACGCTGCCGCTACCTATAAAGTCAAGTGCGTAGATCTGGGCACCTTGCAGCAAAGGATGACGTAAACAAATGCCAGAGTCGAGTAGAGCAACTCGAACACCAGAGCCATCCTCTTGGTCTAGAGCCACATCCCAATGAAGCAATTGAGAACCCTCAGTCGCGGCAGTAAAGTCACGCAGCAGTTTGCGAAGGTCACTAACGCCCTCTGGCAATAGCTGAGGCACAGCGAGTCGGGTAATGCTCATAAAAGGGCAGTTCTTTGTTGCTTAAACTTAGCCAGAATTTAGATTGAGAAATCAGAAATAGAAAGAAAGTTTGCAAGATTGCTCCCCCTTTCTATTTCTAATCAGGCTCAAGCTGGTTGACTAGGCATACAGCTTCCAGTAGTAGTCGGCAATGTAGTGCCCACCATGTCCATAAAAGTGAGCAGTCCGCACATTAGAGGTTGGACTTCCCCAAGTGCCGTTAGGATAGTTCCAACGGGCATTAAAGCTAGGTACAGTGCAGCTTGCGGTAAAGACTGGGAAAATGTCATCTTGAAACGCACTGATGATCCAGCCAACAAGCTTGTCAATGATCCAGGCAACCGCTTCACCAATCGCTTTAGAAATGGCAGCACCAACATATTGAGCGAGAGCGCCTGAGACTGCCTTAGCGATCGCTTCTTTCACTTTTTCGCTAACTTTTTCCCAGATGGTGTTGAGGGCAGTCGAGAGTCCACCGTTGTCTTTCTCAGCGAGTATCAGCGCAACTTTGTAAGCTTTGGGCCAATATTTGCCTTCCTGCATACTAAACCAGTGATAGTTCCAATTCGGAGAATAGTTTCTTTCATCCCCGTCATCAAAACCGCCTCCTACATAGTTTTCAGCAATTTTTTTGCTATCCCCGTCTTCATCGACCGACACCCCCGCGATCGCAATTTCGTCACTGCCCCAAAACTCAGGATTAGTCTCATCCACACACTTGATGCGGGTGATGTAGAATCCTAGTCGATCGGTAACAGCTTGCTCCTCAAACTCATCTCCGCCTGCCCCTGCAAACGGGTCTGACGAGTAGACTGATCCCCAAATTTCTTGCAGCTTTTCTGCATTATGGACTTGAGATTCTGCTGCGTGGTGGGCGGACATATCCATTGCATCTTCAAAATCTTCAAACCCTTGAGGTAGGTTTGCTGTCGGAATCAGAAGCCCTTCGGGTACGATTCGCCCAACGCCTTGAGGAATCGAAAGTTGAGACGTTCTGATGCCAAGTAGCTTTTGATCAATGGCGAGCGGAGTAAGCCCTTCATGGGCGCGGTCAAAGCCAATGCCGACAAACTCTTTACTCTCAAGCTGTCCATACCGTCCGAATAGCGTTGTTCGCAATTCTGGCGTAGCATTCACGAACTGCGCCGCTTTTGTCTGCACTCGCTCTAGCTTAGTTGCATCCATCCGTTTGAATGTCTGCTGAAAGGTTTCTTCTAGCGTGTCGGCACGGACGGCTTGATCCGGATTGGCAGCAACCGAAGCAAAGGAATATTGCACGGCTTGAAGCACATCGTTGGCAATCTTCCGAATTTCACTATTGTCGGGTTCCGTTGCTCCAAAAGTATCTGTAGCAGTCGGTTTTAAAAGTTCAATGGGAAAGCGATCGAGAGAAAGGCGATCCGAGGAAAGGCGATCGAACTGATTGAGCAATGAGATAGGCATAATTCAAGACTCCTTAATCTGAAGAGACACTTATCAACATGACGGAGCGAAGGTTGATTTCGGGGTTGATTTGGTTAAATACGATACAATTTGTGAGAATCTGCTAAGAGAACTTCTCTAACAGCGGGTCAGTCCAGACCAGCAGATGCGTCCATCCGGCAGAACTGTTCCGCTAAAAATGGCTTGCTTCAAGCTTGTGCCCTTTAAATCGGCTCCGCGCAGATTAGCACCCTCCAGATGAGTGCCTTGCAGATTTGCATAACTCAAGTTAGCTTCAGTCAAATTCGCTTGTTGAAGATCCGCGTTTTTGAGGTTTGCCCTGACTAAGCTGGCTTTGCTTAAATTTGCGCTTTGCAAGCAAACTCCCTGTAAATTCGCGCCCTCCAGAGAAGCTCCTTTAAACTCGCGTATGCCTGCGTGATAGCTCACGAGCAGCTCACGCAGACTGTCTACTGGTTGATTAAACATAGTTCACCCGTAGCAAAACAATGCTTTAATAAACAGATTGCTATGAAATCTCCACAGCAATCTGACTTTTCTCTAGGAAAGATTAGGATTAGCGTTTGGATACAAGGCTTTGGTTCCGCTCAAGCTCCTTGATTGCTGCTAGCTTTGCTGACTGGCAGGATGACGCATTTCCCGTAAAGAATCTGGATCAACATAGTGGCAAGTGGAGTTGTCTTGACAAATGAAAGCCCATCCAGATGGCTCAATTCTCACTAGCTTGTAAGCCGTATGTCGGACAAACGTGCCTTTGTGGTTGCGAGTGCCAACATCAACACCGAGATTATAGTCACCACTGATAATCATTTAGGCTCCTGTTGTAAAGCTTCTCTTACACAAAAGATAAATATTATTTATTTGTCACGTCTTTTTGGTTAATCTAATCTTATCGCTAGAAGTGTCAAGCGATCGTTAAGTTACGTGAGCATCGCCAAGCGCAGACATACATGATTCTGACAAAAATCGGAAATGTGATCGCTTTAGCTCTCCGCGCCGCGATCGTGCTGAAGACCGAACTCAGTTTCTTGAGCAGTGGTAAAGTCAATGCCGATCTGCCACCCACCTGTGTCATAGACCTGATCGAGAAATGTGAGCAGTTTTTCGGGAGCATGAAAGGCAAGCGCGGGTTCTGTCGAAAAACTCAAGACCCATTGATTATTGGGGTGTGACTCAATCAAACCGAGCGGCTGGGCATTGACGATTAGCGTGAGTTGGGCTGTACGATCGAGGGGAGCAGTTTGAAATAGATCCATGAGAAGTGTCATGAGGGGATTGTTCTGGTCTGAAGTAGATATTCCTAAATGGAGAGATTATCGAATTAGCTGCTATTTCCTAAAGCAAGCCAAGTTTCTAAATCAACGCTGCCCGTGAGCGATAGTTCTTGGGAAGACTGGAATCTGTACACTGCGGTATGAGTGCGGACACCAAAGCTGCCATCGATGGCTCCTGGGTCAAATCCCCGCTGCTGCAAACTATCCTGTAAGTTGCTGACCTCTGCTCCGATCGAGCCTTGCTGCAAGAACGCGACCCCTAGCGGGTAACTCGAAGAGATCGGACAGCTATTGATGGGTGTGATGTCGCGTTTCTTTGAGTTCACCATGACGATTCTCTAATTAAAAGGATGGGGGTTAGCGCTGCTTGATCAAAGCAACAATGTCTCTCGCTTCGGTAAGATACAACGCTTCAACATGAACGCCTCTAGAGACTTTCGCCGCTTCTCGACTTTCAAAAGGGCCGAGATGATAAGTTTGTGGAGGAGCAGAAGTGTAGACTTCTACCCACCAAGACAAGTCTGGAAGATGTAGTAAATATGAATTCATTAAAGTACCTGTTGCGAGTTAAACCTGGTTTAGAGCGGCTCAAAGTGCGACCCCTTGCGGGTAACTCGAAGAGATCGCAAAATTTAAGCGTGAACTAATAAATATTGAGCATTGCCCAGCACTTCACCTGCACCACTTTCAAAATGTTGGATACACAATAGCAAGTACAACCTCCACATTCGTCGGAACTTACTGTAGCTCATGCCGTAATCTAGGCTTTGAAGTTGAGTTTGATGATCATCAAAGTTTTTGAGCCAGACCTTGAGCGTCCTCGCATAGTTGTTGCCATTGATATACCACTGGTGAATGGTTCTGAGGTCTTGATGGGTCTGTGGCAGCACATCACAATTCCACACCCGCATATTTGGAAAGATGTATTGATTGATGAACGGATGAGTAATGTTGCAGGGCAGTTGGGTGCTAATGATATGAATGAATACCTTCCCGCGAGGGTTGAGATAAGCTGCCAGTTTCTGGCAAGATCTCGTCAAGTTGCCGATATGCTCAAATAGCCCGATCGCAATAATTTTGTCGAATTTTGTCTCAAACTGGACTTCATTAAAATCTGCTTCGTAGACGCTGAAGCGCTCAGAACTCAAATCGCTTTTATCAACCTGCATTTTCTGACGAATATATCGACATTGCTCATGGCTCAAATTTACAGCCGTCACTCTAACATGGGGAAATCGGGCCAGAATGTAATTTGCGGCGGCACCCCAACCACAGCCTAGATCCAATACCTCGTCACCATCTTCGATGCCAAGTTTTTCAATCACATCCTCCAGCATATGGATTTGAGCTTGCTCTAGAGTGATGGCTCCTTTATTCCACAATGCCATTGTGTATTTAGGGTACATCAGTGCTGTTTCTCCCAGCATGAGTTGAAATAACGGTTTGGGCAAATTGTACTGAATCTGCATCAGGTGCTGCGGGTCTTCAGCGAGACGATCGCTTTCTTGCGATAGCCATTCATAGGGTGCTAGTAGCTCAGGAAAGTATCGGTAATTTGTTCGAGCAGAGGCATTCAGCAATAATTCTAGAGCGGCATCAGGAATCTCTAGACCGTTGATGTAGGCTTCTGCACCTGTCGTGGTGAGCCAGCGATTGAAAGCGATCGCAGCGTGGGCAAAAATAGAACGAGTTGAATATGAGGCAGTTACGTCTCTCTCTAGAGGCATCTGCGTGTGAGCAGACTGCGAATTAATTGCAAATTTCATAGATGTGTTCTCAAGTGACTGTGTTTTGGATAGTGTCTGGAGTTAAAGGTATTTTGTGATTTGAGGAGTCTAAAAGCGCTCTCTGAGGGTTCTGCTTTTGATTCAAAGACGGGCATTTCTTGCCAGCAACTTCGACAGAACCAATAGAGAGAGGCACCATTAACGTGGCGCAGAAGGACATCGGAGCAACAAGGACACTGTGACATAAGCTTCTACTCTATTTAATTCAGTTCAGCGAGGGTGGGGACTAGTGCTGCACTGGTTGCCATGACATAGGGCAGGGGTTGCCCTCGATCGCCGACCGAGATTTTAGCGGTTCGCTGAGATTCATGTGACTTCATCAGGGTTAATGTCAGCATTGTCCCGGTGAGTTGGGCGATCGCAGTTTGAGGTTGAATCGAGCGAGGTAATGGGATGAGACTCTGAAAATGAGACAGGGGAAAGTCTGGCACTGAGTAATTTTGTGAGTCGAGGGGATCAAGTCGATCGCCTGTGACCAAGACCGTTTCGGGCGTAATTTGCAGATCAAGGACATCTCTAGAATGCTGAAATTGGATCTGCAAAATCAGCAGCGTTTTTGTCTCTTGCAATTCAAGGCTGAAAGGTTGAGAAAGTCCCTGATCGCAGACCCAGAGGGTAGATATGTAGGCAGTCTGCTTCAAGTCATGAAATAGGCGGAACAGGGGCTGAAAGATGTCGATCATCTGCCACGATTGCTGTGAAACCATTGTTTTATAAGAAATGAGGTTGAGTAGGTGCGGTTAGTCAGATTGAGCTAAAAAGATTGAGGCTTCCTGCTCTTGAATTAGATTGATCAAAAAATGTAGGGATGGTGATCAGAGCGAATCGTCAAAGAATAAATGTTGAATAGGCTTTGACGAGCAATCGACTTTACTGACCAGGCTATATTGATTGTGAGCGAAATCATGAAGAGAGCGACCGAATCACTCGATTACACTAATAAGATGAAGCGATCTTGAAATCTCTCAATTGAGGGAGATAAGAGTTAGAAGAGGTTCGCGGCTAAAATAGAGTTATCTCAAAGATGAAATTGTCCTTTACACTCCTTAAACATGACATAGAGAGGATTGAGATCGTGTCTGTCTGACTGTTTGAATTGTTTGATTTGAATGAGTTTTTTAGAATTCGTTACAAAGCTGCTTGTCATATTGGATTTATTGCCATTCTCTCGCTTCCAGTTCTTGCTGAGGCAGTAATAGAGTCGCTTCAATCTCTTGCCGAATTGCCGCCGTCACCGTGCAGTTGCTCCGCAGGCAATCGAGCAGCAGTTGATTCGCTGTGTAGTAGCGTTGTAGCGTTTGTTCTTGCGCTGGGCTAAATTGCCAGTGGTGATGAATCTGGCGATAATCGTCGATCGCCTGCCTTAACTGTTTCGACCAGGCAGTATGATTTGCTTGCCACCAAGTTTGAAACCGTTCCTGAGTCTGATTAGAATTTGGGAATTCACTCTGAAGTTGATGCAGCGATTTTTGGAAGCCAACATCTAAAGCAATGCTCAAAATATTACTCAGGGCATTGCTGCAAAGATGAGCATGGGCGAAGTCTGAGCTTTGATCGATCACACAAGATTGCATCAAATCATCCAGCGCCACATCAAAAAACATTCCCTGATCGAGTGTGCAAGCCAGCGCGAAATCAGAGGCAATGTGAGGCGTGCGAGCGATCGCTAAGTAAAAAGCTCGAACCATTGCATCTTCTGTTTCGGCTGGGACAGCTTGCGACTTTTGGCTTGCCCATAGCAAAAACTCTTGCAAATACGGATCTTTGGCAACTAGCGCATCAATCTGTTGCTTCATCAACTGCACCAGTGAATCTGCACTCCGCAGCATCGTCGCCGTTAACAAAAAGATTTCGCGCCAGTAGGGATCGCTGATGTGGCTTACCAGACCGTTTAGCGATTGTTCTAGCCCCTGGAGGTTGTGACTCGCAACAATATTTCGCGCCGTAAAGTATTCTTGAAACGCCAGATAAGAGAAAGAAAAAATCCCCCGCGATCGCTCCGTTAATAATCCATGCTGCGCCCCGATCGCATTGAGTACCGCTCCACTTTCGAGTTGCAGTTCTTCGGCATCGGTTGAAGCATTAGGCAAATGGCGCAGATACTCTTCGATGTGCTGTTCGACCACTCGTTGTTCAAAGAAATACTGACCCTGCTCAAACGTCGCTGCTGCGAGTTGACTCAGCAACTTTAGCTTTTGGGGCAAGCGAAACCCTTGATACACCTCATCTCGTTCGATTCCTCTGGCTTCATCCCATTTGCCCAGCAGCAAATCCAGTCCTTCTTTATAAAACTCCGTCCGCTTGGTCGGAAATCTTCCTTGCCCCTGAAACACCCAGCAAGCCATGTGCAAAAACAGCGGCGTAACGACCATTTGGCGAAATTGCCAGTTTGTCGGCTCGTCCAGCCTTTGCATAAACTGAGACGATTGTGCCTCTCCTGCTTGAGCCGTCGTTTTGGTAAAAGCGACAAACCATTTTTGAGCGAATGCAGTAATTTGCGCTTGTGTAAATGGAGCAACCTCTACATCAGTAAAGCCTCGCAAGCTAAATTTTTGAGCGGCTGTCCGACAGGTGACGACAAACAGATTTTTGTGATATTTGTCCGAAAAGCGCCGAATTTCCTTCAACACTGCTGCATTCTCATGATTCAGCACTTCATCCATGCCGTCCAGCAACAATAATCCTCTGCCTGCCTGAAGCACGGTTTCGATCGCAGATTGATCCATCACGCCAGAAGCGAGAAACTCTTGGCGAATGTAGTCAAGCAAACTAACCTTACCCGTGGCTTTCGACTCTTCGACAAAATGCCGCAGCGTGATGAAGATGGGTATCCGCTCTGATTCCCACTGTCCCTGATTACACTGAACAGCGAGATACTGCAAGAACGTCGTTTTTCCTGACCCTGGTCTGCCCAGCATCCTGACCTTAGAGTAATCCTCCACAGCGGTTACACCCAATACCTGCTTCTGATCGACCTCCCCTAAGCCAAAGCGCTCAAATGCTTCGGGTTCGAGCGTCTGTGGGTCAGAAACTTCTGACCATTGAAGGCTGACAATGGACTGTAAAACGTTGATATCAATATACATATCGTCAAGGCTAACGGGATGCCCAACGTCTAACAATTGCAGGGTGCCACACTGGTCTTGAATTTTGTCTCGGCGCTGCGATCGCATTTGACCGACTAGATCATCAAGCTTGGGGAGGAGAACGCGACTTACGCCGCCCAATTCAGGAAAGTCTGTTGGCGGATCAACCGCGATCTCACGCCAATCTAAGTCCAGCACAGAACAAATTCCTAAAAAGATCTGGCGGTCAACGGATTGCCCAGTGAAAAACCGCCAAATCGGTTGGCGTGTCTTGAGGTTCACTTCGCCTGCTAGATTGTCCTGAGTCCATCCCTTGAGAGCAAACGCTCGTTTCGCCTGTTGAATCCCAGGAGGTGATGCTTGAAGCGATCTCTTGACCATAAAACAGATCTCCAGATCTAAAATTCAGGAAATCAAACATTACTACAGATCGAAACAATAGAGCTTTTCCTTTGCTAATGTCTCTCTCTAGGGTTGAAGTTATACAAAGTTTGAAAATAAATCTTGCGATCTCTTCGAGTTACCCGCAAGGGGTCGCGTCACTGATAGCGAAATCAAACGCTGGTCACGCTGAAAATATTTGATGAAACTTCCCAGATTCAAGGATTCGAGCAAAATTCCCACGTTTTGTAACGTAGTGCATCAACTCACTCAACAAATCAAACACGAATTTGGCACAATCATACCGTATCAATTGAATTAACAAAAAATCGCGCTTAGTAAAAACAAATTTGGCAGGTTCACTCAAGTACTACTGATTTTAGGAGGATAGCAATGTTAGATATTGACGAAATGAGTTCAAAAGAAATACACGAACTGCTACACCAAGTAGGGTACGGGCATCTGGGCTGCATCCATGAAGGCAAACCTTACGTGATGCCCATGCAGTATTATCTCGAAGATGCGGACATCTACCTGTTTACAACCGAAGGCATGAAGACGCATGACATTGATGCGAATCCAGAAGTTTGCCTACAGGTTGAGGATATCCACAATCCACCACATTGGCGCAGCGTGATTGTGAATGGTCGAGCCGATCGCCTTACCGAACAACCGGAGATCGATCGAGCCATGCACTTGATCAAAGACCGTAATCCAACGCTATCTCCTGCGATCAATCGAACCTGGATTGATGCTCAAGGACGGTCAGAAGCGATCGCGATCTACCGCGTTCATCCGAGCGAAATGAGCGGACGCACGACTGACGGAGTTAGCAGTCAGTAGGAACCGAAATACTTTAACCGTCGTGGGATATCTGGGAGACGGCATTAACGATGCCTCCGCGCTTCATGCTGCCGATGTGGGCATCTCCGGCGAGAGCGCGGTTGATGTCGCTAAAGAAGCTGCTGACATTGTGTTGATGCAGAAGGATTTGAATGTTCTCATCGAAGGCGTAAAAGAAGGACGGATTACCTTTGCCAATACGCTGAAGTATGTTTTTATGGCAACGAGCGCTAATTTTGGCAATATGTTTAGCATGGCGGGAATCTCTCTAGTTCTGCCCTTTTTGCCGCTGCTGCCCAGCCAGATTTTGCTGACGAACCTCCTGACAGATTTTCCAGAATTGACGATCGCTACAGATCGGGTAGACAAAGAGCAGGTCAGCCAACCCCACCGTTGGGACATGCGCTTCATCCGCAACTTTATGTTGGTGTTTGGCTTACTCAGTTCTGTGTTTGATTACTTCACTTTTGGGCATTGCTACTGTTGTTACACGCTGACCCAGCGCAATTTAGAACAAGTTGGTTTATGGAATCTGTAGACACCTGAAAATTTGTTTTTAATAGAGGTCATCCGATGCGTAAAATATTCTTCCTTCGTCAACGTCCATCCCGCCGCCGATCGCTGTTATATGGTTTGATGGCGGTCTTTCTGGTTTTATTCACAGGCTGTGTTGTCAATCTAAGCAGCGGTGTTAGGGGATCAGGCATTGTTAAAACTGAGTCCCGATCGGTGAGTGGATTTTCATCGATTTCCTTTAAATCCGTGGGCAAAGTCACGGTGCAGCAGACCGGGAAAGAATCCCTCACGATCACTGCCGACGATAACATCCTGCCTCTCCTAGAAAGCCGTGTCGCTGACAACACTTTGTATCTCACCATCGCGAAAGATGGCGATATGAATCCGAGCAAGCCCATCAAGTTTGTTGTAGAGGTCAAGAGTCTAGAGAGCTTGAACACTGACGGGGTTGGCATTATTGAGGCACAGGGTATCCAGGGCAAACGATTGGCAGTTGTGATGGATGGTGTGGGGGAAGTCACGATCTCAGGAAGCGCCGATACGCTGGATCTCAGCCTCTCCGGGGTCGGAAGCTACCAAGGCGAGGCGTTTCAGACTAAACAGGCGACAGTCCGAAATAGTGGCGTGGGGAGCGCTGTGGTTAATGTGAGTGAGCAGTTGAACGCTGATCTATCTGGTGTGGGGTCAATAGAATATGTGGGTTCTCCCCAAGTCCGGAGATCTGGGCTAGGCTTGGGGACTGTCAAGAAACGATAGCTTCTGTCAAAGCAAGCCGCACACTAAAGCTAATGAAAGTTCATTGACGATCGAAGTATTTAGAATTGGCACAACATGAAAAGTGGAAGCAAATTGATACTGATTAAAACCACTCACACGTTGATCTGGCTATTCTTCAACGTTGTGATTTTCTATATGCTTTATGCCGCAGTCTCTAACAAGCTGAATATCTGGCTCTGGATCGGGTATGGATTTGTATTTCTAGAAGGGCTAATCCTACTTGTCTTTAACTCTCATTGCCCGTTAAATCTACTTGCTCGAAAATACACCAATTCCACAAAGGACAACTTTGATATCTATCTTCCAAGTTGGTTAGCTAAGTATACGAAGTTAATTTACACAACCATTTTTGCGATCGTTATCATCATCACCCTCTATCAAATTCTAAACCAACAAATATAGGTCAGTATCATGTGGATTAAATGGATTGCAATTGTTGTTTTTTTGATCGTAGTCAGCTTGGGAGTTGCTGCCATTTATGGTAGCTATCGCTGGCAATCAGATACCGATCGCCTACGAACCAAATTAACAAATGGACGGCGAACCAGTGAGCCAGAAATCTATGATCCAAAAGAGCTTGAAGGCTTGCCAGCCCCAGTGCAGCGATTTTTTCGGACAGTACTTGAGGATGGACAAGCAATCGTCGCTGCGGTCAAGCTCTCTCAACAGGGACAGTTCAACATGAGTGAAACGGAAGATAAGTGGAGTCCGTTTACTGCCACTCAACTTGTGATGACTCAACGCCTGGGTTTTGATTGGGATGCACGTATCCAGATGGCTCCAGGACTGAATGCCTTTGTTCACGATGCATATCTATTAGGAGAAGGCAGCTTACACGCATCATTACTCGGTCTTTTCACCGTTGCGGATGTGCGCGGTACTCCCGAAGGTGACCAAGGTGAACTACTGCGGTTCTTTGCTGAAGCTACTTGGTATCCTACTGCACTACTACCGAGTCAGGGTGTGCGCTGGGAAGCGGTCAATGACACCTCCGCTCGCGCGACTTTAACGGATGGCGCAACAACGGTTTCCCTTGTGTTTCAGTTTAATGCTGACGGAGCGATCGCGACGATGCGGGCTGAAGCTCGTTATCGTGACAAGCTGACTGCAATGCCTTGGAGCGGAAGATTTTGGGAATATTCAGTTCGCAACGGGATGCTGATTCCCTTAGAAGGCGAGGTGGGATGGGAGTATCCAGAAGGCATTCGGCTCTACTTTAAAGGAAGAATTACAGAGATTAACTATGAGTTTGCATCGTGAGGGATAGCGATCGCAAGAAATATCAAAATACTGGAGTCAATTATGATTAAACAAATTTCTCTCAAGTGGAATTGTAGAGGAAGGGACTAGATTCTGTGGCTACACGATTCCAACCCGTCTACTGATTGGATAGTACTTCGGCACTGAGCGGTTTGAGTTGGAGGGCGAGTTCTTCCGAGCCACGATCGATGATGCAATTTATCGTTGACGATTTAGAGAGTGCCGTAATGAGAAAGATCGCGCTTGGTTCTCACTCGCTTCTCTTTTGTCCGATCGCATTTAACAATTGATTAAAGGCTTTGAACGATCGCGCTATTTCCTCGTTTACAAGTTGGCTGGCAATCTCATCTGAAAAGATTTCCATCATTGATAGGGTTGCCAAAATCTCTTCAGCCCTTACAAGATCATCTATTAAGTTCATAGGCAGTAGCGAGACTTCACCGTAGAGTTCTAGGTCATGGGCTGATAAGCTGCTGCTTACCAAACATAGATGGCGACTTTCCCCTGCACCTGTCGCTGTTCGAGGTGGCGAATTGCCATAGGAACTTCGCTCAGATTGTAGTATTGATCGATGAAGGGTGCAATTTTTCCAGCTTTAAGCAAATCCTTCAACGTGATGAGATCCTTTTGATTGGGTTTTGAAGCTAGGCATTTCACCCGACGGTGACTGATACGCGAAATCCAAGAGCCGAGAAACATCACCTGGAAAAATCGAGCAGTCGATCCGCCGACTAGGACATAGGCTCCCTCAGGAGTCAATATTGGCAAATAATCGAATGCTGAACGGTAGGCTGCCGCATCAAGGATCAGGTCATACCGCTGCCCATTTTGGGTAACATCGGTTTGCGTGTAATCAATGATGTGGTCTGAGCCAAGCGATCGCACCATGTCCATTTTTTTCGTGCTGCATACAGCAGTCACCTCAGCGCCAAATACTTTCGCAATCTGCACCGCGAATGATCCTACACCACCAGACGCACCATTGATCAATACCTTCTGCCCCGACTGAATCTGCCCATAGTCTCGCAGTCCTTGTAGTGCGGCAAGGGCGGCACCAGGAACGGTTGCAGCTTCCTCAAATGAGAGGTTGGCGGGCTTCAGCACTAAGGCTGATTCGGTTGCACAGACGTACTCGGCAAACGCACCGAAACCACACTCGGACAGGTCTCCAAAAACCTCATCACCAGGCTTAAACTGCGTAACGTCTTTACCAATGGCTTCGATCTGTCCTGCTACATCAAAGCCAAGGATCTTGATTTTTGGCTTGAGTAGCCCCCCGAACATGAGGCGGATGGGGAATGGATTCCCTCGCATGAGATGCCAGTCACCAGCATTGACAGACGCGGCACGAACCCGCACCAGCACGCCGTTGTCTCGCACAACGGGCTTGTCAACATCCTTCAAGCTCAACACATCTGCTGAACCATACTTAGATTGAACGATCGCTTTCATTTTATGATTCATTTTGGACTAATGACCCGGTTCGACGCAGATGATGGTTCGCTGTGAATTGACCTCAGTAGGTTCCGAATCACTGTGCTGCAAGCGTGAGCGTCTTCAGCATTCAGCAACAGTCCCATATGGGTCGCGTTGGGTCGCACGACGTGTATTGCGTTGGTTGACAAGGCAACAAGTTCCTTCTGCAAGTTCAACCAGCCCTCAAGGGGTTGTGGATCGCTGCCTGCCGTGACAACGACTAATGGCAGGTCGCCCAACGGCTGCTGCGATTTGACCTGCGCCATAGATGCTGCGATCGCGTCCACTTCGTGCTGCTGAGACTTCCAGGTACTCGTTCTCGAACACATGGCATGGAAGTCTGAACGGGCTGTGCTTGGAAAGTCTTTGGGCAAATCGCACGTAGAACTCAGCCGAATTAACCCTACCCTTGCAGCCATCGGGAGGAGACTGTATGCACCCTTGAGTCTTCGATATTGTGTCTCTCCGTCCGGCGTTTGAGAAAATTGGTTCTCGTTGGAGGCATCGAGTAACACCAGCCCCGCGACTCGTTCAGGATATTGGGCCCGAAAGATACGCGTGTAAAGCCCTCCAGTCGAGTGACCAACCAGGAGCAGTTTTCCTGAAACGCCTGCACGTTGCAGCAGCTTGTTGAGTTCACGGGCAATGCTAGCGCCGTCTTTTGGGTGAGGGCTTGTGTCACTCCAACCGATTCCACCGCGATCGTATGAGCATACGCGGGCACTTTCGGATACTTCGTCTTGAATTCGCGCCCAGGTTGAGGTTGTGCTGCCAAGTCCCGATTCAAGAATAACAGTAAGACCATCGGGCTGGTTAAAGCCAGTGCAGTGTATGTGCAACTTATAGCCTGTCATATCTACCAAGCGATCGGCAGCGCCGAGATGCCGCGTGTCTCGATCTGTGGAGATAGCTTGGAAGGCAGTACCAGCAGCAGCCACCGACACAACTACACCGCAAACGACTAGCAAAGACGCTCTTACATAAAACCAAAACTTCCTTTTCGGAGCGAGTCGTTGTACTCTACTGTCTGGGAATAACATTGAACTCTCCAGATGCCGTCAGTTTCGGCGGCTAACTAAGAATGAAGGTTGCGTTTTCAGTTGATTCTCTGTTGCTCGATCGTATTTAACAATTGATCAAAGTCTTTCATTGATCGCGCTACCTCATTCATGAGTCGGTTAGCAATTTCATTCAAAGAAATTTCTGTTTGCGGAGTAGTGCTTCAAAAAACGAGTAACATCTATCTTCATGGCATGAATAGAACCTCTTAAAAGAGAACATCGATGCTGATTAGAGATTAGCCTGTAGATGAAAAATCTTTGAATTTACAATTGCTGGAGATCGCCCTGAGATCAAGAACCCCGCCGCAAGCGGACGGGGTATGAAAAACGTTTTGCTCCCAAACCGACGGTTTGAATTGAACCTAGTCCATATTCAGAAGACCTTTTTTGCAAGAGAGTCTAGTAAAGGATAACTTGCTCCCATTACTTGCACAGCAGGTTTGATGAAGTCGCACTAGGGAGCCAATTCAATCTGTGCAGTTGAACCAGCGAATCTGCTGGCTACCTTTGCAGAGACCGTAGAGCGCACGCTCTGGTATACCTGCTCATTCAGGGTCAGAGCAACAAATCCGACCTGGAACTTCGCATCCGTTGGAAACTCCTCAAAGGCAAGTCGGGTCACATGGGCTGTAGTGCTAAAGGCAAAGTACCCAAGTTGTAAGCTAGCAGCACCGTCCTCCTCAGTCGCCAATCCAAACTGGAAGTTGCCAATACCACCAGAATGACTGGGACACTCGAACACAAATTGAGCAGAGTTCCCGGGATCGCGCTTGAAAGCATTGAGCGTTCTTGTGACGAGTGAGAGATTTTCCTCTGCAACCTTGCGCTGGAATAGGTCAGTGACGACCTTAGAGATCGTGAAGCGGGTTCCTGGTGGTAGGTACCGCAACATCGTTGTACTCGTCTGGATAACCCAACCGATCGTCTCAAGAGTTTGCTGATACACCTTGTACCAATTCATCGGATCTTTGTGCCGATCAGATTTCGCGCTAGCGGCTAGTTGAGCGAGTAGAAGACTCTCCAGAACATCCCGCTGGTGTTGTTCAGAGAGAGTATCATCTAGGGCAACAAGACTCCCCGCGACAACAGCACCACTAGCACTGTCTGTAAGCTGTAGCGAACTCGACGGATAGCTTCCAACATCTAAGGATCTGACGGTTTCTCTTAAGAAAGCACTCATAATTGGCTCCTCAATCTCCAATATCCAATCCGCCAATGTAATTCACTGCACGATTACCGAGCTTGTTTAGGATGGCATCCCGAACTCGTTCATACACTTGCTCATTGAGAACAAAGGTGGTACTCATCACCTGCATTGATGTAGCATTTCCGGAAAAGCTCCACCAGAGGATGTTCGTTACGCTTGAGGAGGTGTTGAAGGCAAATGCTCCCAACTTCATCGATAGCGTTTCGTTTGCCGATACTCCGACATTTGAGACTAGGAAGTCTCCAGCCGAGTTTTTAGTTGACTCCCGTGAGAAAATTCGCAGTCGCCTATCTCCTTCTTCGAGTGCCTTCACAGCATCGATCGTTGCCTGAACAGTTTCCATCTGATCTTGCGTCAAAAGACCCTTGAGCAACCGAATGACCACTGCATCCATCGTGAATCGTGCTTGGTTGGATCTCAACCCCCGGAATTGAAACTGGGGAATAACCCAACCAACGTTCTCAAGCACGTTACCGTAGAACTTCGTCCAGTTGATAGGATCTTGTGTTTTGTCAAACTTGACGTTAGCAGCAAGTTGAGCGAGTAAGCAAGAGTTAAGAACATCATTCTTCTGTTGTCCTGTAACACCGTCCACGAAAGAGTTAACGATGTTACCGTTAATCGCACCGGATGCAGGTTGTGGCTCGTCGAGGGGAAGATCCGAGAATGGATCATCCTCGAATGCTGCTTGGAGTCCATACTCTTTAGCTAGGTTCTCAGTGATCACTCGATATCCAGGAATCCACAAGTCACCCATGTTTGGAATCTCTAGGTTCTCTACGAACTGCATACCCATGTCAGATCGCATTCCAGTATAGCGATCATCCTGTATCTGCTCCTGTAAAGCAGCCTCAACATCGGTAATCCCGCGTCTAGCACCATTGGTTTTAGTGCTTGTTGCCATCTCTTGCGGAATGTCTTTTTCTGAAAAAGCAACAGTGTTCTTGTCAGTCGTAATCATTGAAGTATCTCCTTTAGAGTTAAAGTTCTACAAGTTCAAAGCTTCGGAGAGAGGGACCATACACACTTTGGGCACCTGCGCGATCAACATCTGTGATAGCGAGGGTGCGACCACCAACACCACCACAGAAGTAGTGCATGACCGACTGCGGATCGTAAGCAGTCAGATCAATCGTGCCAGTTGTACTTTCACGAGGACAGACAGGGGGTGCTCCTGAGCGGATATGCTCATGACGGAAACCAAGGACATGCCCCAACTCATGACGGAGCACCCCAACTCGGTCAAAGCGTGTCGTAAAGTACGATGGATCAATTAACACTCGATGGCGGTTAACTGGATCGTTAGGGAAGAATGCCGCAGCAATGAATGCGCCGTTAGCACTGATATGGCGAACAGGAAAGGCGATTCCAGGGGGACGCAACATTCCACTGTCGTCGTGGTCACTGCGGTACGCGAAGGTGATTCCGCAGATTTCTTCCCATGCGATCGTCGCCGCCCGCATATTGTCAACGACTTCCTCGTACCACTCGTCACGCGGAAATGTGTGACGGAGAACGCAGTAGGTCAGCACTGTACCAGGTGACCAGCGCACGATTTTTCCACCCTGAACAATCCCAATGAGCGAGTTGTTTCCTAAGATTCCGGTAGTGATAGCAGCTTCTCCGAAGCCAACTGCTTCCGCAAAGCGTACTGCTTCTCGCTGGGCTATTCGTGCCTGCTGGTGCTGGTGGTAAAGATCTAGCTCATCGTCATCTAATAGGAGATCACCTTCGACAGCGGAGTAGGTTTCACCATCAATCAGAACCTTGCTTGCAGGGATCTTAGAGACGGGTCTACTGTTATGCGTCGTTTTAATCTCCGGTTCATTGGGCGGGTCTTCCTGAAAATCATCAACTTCCTCTGGTGGCTTAACCAGAGTCCTGATCTTTTGGGTTGTCATGAACTCAGTCCTCAATAAGTTCTGGACGGAACAAGCGAATCCACTCAACGAGAATTTGGTCATCGTCCATCAGTTGATCGCTACGCATAACGAAAAACTTTTCTGCATCGATAAAAACGGTCGCCAGGTTAGAGCGCCACTGGGTGTATTCTGGAAGCAACTCTACAAATTCACGAACACCTGGGTATTGTTTGAGCAGTTGTCGTTCGGGCGTTTCATCAGTTGAAGGTTTCATCGTCCTACCTTCAATGTTGTAAGGATCGCTCAAATTTGTACTAACAATCTTAGCATTGCTGAATAGTGATGTGAACTGCCCTCCTAACCCCCAAGTTTGAGGGAAACCATACCGCCGCCGTAGATATCATAGGTAATGTCTGTCGTTTGAGACACTTTGACTTGCATTCTGGCGCGTGAGATCGAGCCAGTTCCCACTGGAAGTTTTTTGTAGCCTGAGCCGTCGAGAGTTTGTTTCTGGCGATCGAATCCGACAAAACCTACGCCATAACGAACTTTGACAGAGGCACCGGCAGGAAGTTTGAAAAAGGCAGTTCCATTGGTATTCCAGAAGCTTTCAACGGTTCTCCAATCTCCTGCTCCAATCTCCTGCTCCAATCCGCTTGGTACGAATCATAAACTTATTCTCCTTATGATTGTGATCAGAAACGAAAAGCAACCTCGAACCTAGCACGAGGACTTCTGTTTATCCGTTGCATTGCATCAGTTAATCCAGACTTCTCACTAGCCTTTCAACTTTTGAAAATAGTAGTGAGAAATCCAGGATTAACCGCAGACTAGTGTTAAGCCCTCACATCACATGTAAGAACATAGTCAGCACCATCAAGCGTGAAGCTGGCGCTGGAGTTCTGCACCGGAGTATCACGAATGACAACCGTACCGAGATGGTCATGGCGGTCGGGCCAGCGTCCCAAGTCCAGATCCCATAACTTAACCTTGGCTCGAACGGTGAACGGGAGTTCGTCGTTGATCTCCCAGACCTGTCCGTTGTTCATGTTCTGTCGGTAGGTTTTGCGACCGGCGTTAGTATACGTCTCCATCATACATTCATCGTCGCCAGTGGTGTCTTCGGTCTCGTTGCAGGTAAGTGATTTAATGAGTAGAAATTCCATTGTGTTTCTCCAATTTCACAGTATGAGTTCAACCAAGATAGAGACCTGTAATTTCTCTATCGCCACCGTCTCATCAATCTGCTCGTTTTTCTCCGAGTTACAAGCCGTTGCAACACACCAACTACAGTTGCGATGCAAATCACCGTTGCAAACTGCGATTAGCTACAGCGCCCAATATTTAATATCAGTTTGATGAAGTGTTGCATCTCGCAGCTTGAAGATAGTTTAGCTTTGAGATTGCCTTCTCGATACATTCATCATGCACCATCAATTGATCGATTACAATACCCAAGGGGGTTAGTATTTGACAGGCTAACGTCAACGTTTGTAACTTGTTTAATCGGGTTTTGCTTCTAGCCTGAAGCCAATTTCAAAGCTGCGATCGCCTAACAGAATTGTCCTGCTAGAGTGGTGAAACAACGCCAGCAATTTGCAGCAAATCAATCATCTTGAATTCGCCATTCAAGCTCAAAGTCGGCACCCATTCTGGATCTTGCTGCAAGTAAGACAAAGAATCGCCTTGCATCAAACCAATCAGCACTTCTGCCACAATGCGACCACCGACTGGCCCTAAATGGTTGCCCTGACCCATCACGCCCGCTTCCCGCAGAATGTAAAACCACAGGGGCGTGCGTTTGTCTAAAGCAAACGGCTTCAGGTCGGCTAGATCCGCTGGCTCAAGCAGTTTCTCACCCATCGCTTTGGCAACACTTTGACCTGAAGGCACACGAAAAGTGAGGTTTCGCAGCAGGTTTCGCTGCGCGAGCGATTGCGGTTCTGCTCCCGGCATTCCGGGCAGATCAAACAGCGCAGAGGAAAGCGTGGTGTCGAGTGCTTTGTTGGGGCGCGATCGACCATCGCCAAACTCAAAAAAGGTTTGCCAGTCGATAAAGCGTCGTTTTGCCCGCTTGCCGCCCCGCAAATCGTTCGGGTCAGGGTCAGCCGGATCGGGTGAAGTCGGTCTACCGTCATCAAAAATCAGCGCAATAAACTGTTCGCTGTCGTCTGCTTTTGCCCCAAAGTTCGCTCGGTAGCTCGGACGCACTTGGGAATGCCCAAAGCGATAGGCGGCAACGGAGAACTCAACGGGGATGAAGGGCAAATTGCGCCAGTTGTAGAACTTCCGCCCTTCAGTCAAGATCTTAGTCACCATCTCCTGCCCGACTGTTTTGGGCAAAAACTCATGCACAATAATCCACTGATAGTGCCAGCGCACCAACCGTTGGGCTTCGGCAAAAATGCTGTTGGGGCTGGTCAACTCTGTTTCTTGCTTGACCCGTGCGACTACCGCATTGTGGAACTTCAAAAACGCTAGATGAAGCTGAGACACAATCAGGTTTTCATCGTTGCGGGGGTCGCCCACCAAGGCGGTGTTCTGGCTGTTGCGCGGCAGATCAAATCGAGGTTTGCCATCGCGCGACACCATCTCGGAGCCGGGAATCTCCTCGACTAGAAAGCTCGTCAGCCCAAAATCTACGCTTTGATCGTACAGATGAGGTGATGCCGTTGGCCCCGCTCCGTACAGATTGTCCAAAGCTAAAGTCGGAGTGCGGAAGTTTGCGATCGTCTCTGGATCTTGCTGACGTTCCAGGCTAGAAGTCGGGTCGAACGTCATATCGTGATCGATGAACTGCCCCAGAAACGTCATGCCTGCGGTGAGCGTGGGATGGTTGGGGTTGTTCAGGCTTTTTGCAGGGTTTGTGATTAGCCCAACCGGGTCGTTCACATCATCTTTGGCATCCATAATGCCATTTTGTTTTCCCACTTCTTTAAGTGCAGCGCGTAGGGTGGGGTTGTCGGCAGCAAAGGCAGGCAGTGTGGGAAAAAGCCGTCCAAATTTGCCTTGATCGTGAAAGGTTGAGCTAGGAGGGTTGTCGCCTCCCAAAGGCATTGCTCCGTGGCGAGTCATAAGACATATTCCCTGCCAAAATCGGCATGTTGTTAAAAGTGTTTCAAGACTGAAGGGATGTTGAAGCTTTCCTTCTGCTTGGCTTTAACTGTATTAAAGCCGTGTTTGATTTCTGAGTGAATTGGTGGACTACGGTACAAAACGTAGGAAATTTGCTTAAAGCAGTGAGGGAGCGATCGCTAAACCCTTTGAAATTTTCAATAAGTCTTTAGAGGGTTCAGTGCCATTCAGCAACACCTTTCTGTTAACTTTTCTATGCTCATCATCGAAGGATGTACTACAATATACCAAATTCTGTGTCTCATATGGAGTTAAAGGATAAAGAACTAATTGAAAATGCTCGCTCCATAATCGCTAAGCGTTTCAAAGAAGACTATCACCATGTTGGTGCAGCATTGCGAACAAAGTCAGGCAAAGTTTTTTCCTCTGTCCATTTGGAAGCGTATGTTGGGCGGATTGCGGTTTGTGCTGAAGCAATTGCGATCGGAATGGCGGCAGCAGCAGGAGATACAGAGCTTGAGACAATAGTTGCTGTAGATCGTAAAGGTCGAGTTGTGCCACCGTGCGGTATGTGTCGTGAGTTGATTTTCGATTATGCTCCTGGTTGCAAAGTGATTATTGCGGAGGTGGAGAGCATGACTATCAGCGAATTATTGCCTAGAAAATACCAGAGAATGGATTAACAATACACAAATTTAGTTAGGAGAGGCGCAGTTGCAATCTTCTGTTCTTGAGTTCAAACCTATCAACTTGGAGCGGCATCAAGATTTGTGTGTTCAGTTTAGGGCAGACTCCTATATTTGCAGCTTTGGCTCAACCGATCGCTTCTATAAACAGGATGGAAGTGGGGTAAAGGGATATTTGCAGTGGCTGAGACAGCGAACAACAGAAATTCCAAACAGTTGCGTACACGGTTGGAAAGGAGAGCAAATAATTGCACAAATTGAAATGAGACGTTGGAAACATGATTCAAGCGTAGGCTATGTAAATTTGTTTTACCTGATTCCAGAGTTTCGAGGTCAGGGTTTTGGTAAGCAATTAGATCAACACGCAGCCAACTTTTTCAAGCATCTTGGTTATAAGGCAGCACGTTTGAGCGTCAGTCCTACGAATCTAGTGGCGATGAGATTTTATATCAGGCACGGCTGGGTTGATTTAGGACAACGTGAAGATGCTCCTGAAGTTCACTATCTTGAGAAGAGCTATGGATCTGCCAAGCAGTAGCATTTCAGTAGTTATCAATGAGGATAGTGGCTTATAAGTTATCTGTGAGATACTCAAGTCATGAAGAAAGTAGAAGTTGTCCCGCATGACCCTAATTGGTGGGAGGCGTTTGAGGTTGAATCGCAACGAGTCACTGATGCTCTGGGCGAAAATGTTGTTGCCATACACCACATTGGCAGCACAGCTATTCCCGGCATCTATGCCAAGCCCATTATCGATCTGTTAGTTGAGGTCAAAGACATTGTTAAGGTGGATGGGCAGAGTTCGTCAATGGAATCACTTGGTTACGAAGTGATGGGTGAGTATGGAATTCTTGGTCGTCGATACTTCCGTAAGAACAGTCAAGAAGGTGTCAGAACGCACCATGTTCATACTTTTAAGCTTGGTTCAGACCAAGTAGAGCGTCACTTGGCATTTAGAGATTACATGGTTGCACATCCTGAAGACGCACAGAGATATAGCGAATTAAAGCGCGAGTCAGACACCCCCAGCAAAGCTGGTGGCTTGATGAATGTGACCGCCCCAAGGGCGGGTGTCCTTGCTGAAGGTGTCTGTGAGTCAATTAGAATCGTCCACTTTGCTCAAACACTTCTTGCTCTCGGATATACCGACGCACCACCTCCTCTTCAAATCCAACGGTTGAGACGGCGTAGCCCCGTGCCCAGAAATTCTCTCCCTCAAAATTGCGCTGCTTGCCTTTGAATCGACGGGCAATTGCAATGGCACTTTTGCCCTTGAGAAAGCCGATCACGGACGACACGGCATGTTTCGGCAGAATCGCAATGCACAGATGCACATGATCCACCAGCAAATGTCCTTCGATGATCTGGCATTCTTTTTGACGCGCCAACTCATGAAACACCGGCCCCAAATATTGCCGCAACTCCAAAAACATGGTCTTTCGACGATACTTGGGCACGAAAATCACGTGATACTTGCAATCCCACTTGCTGTGAGAAAGGCTTTGATACAATTCCGACATGTGTTTATCCTCCTACGGTTCGGTTCAAGCCACCGTGGGAGTTACTTTACACGCGCTCAGGAACGCCGGAAACGCTAAAAGCTGTTCAAGTCGCACTGGTAAAACCAGTGGCTTACCTTCTGAGCTACTGACAAGTTAGCAAGAAAGCACCTACAGAATGTAGATGAGTATGTGGATGGCAAAGACGGGTTTATCAAAGAAATGGATAAGAAAGCAGCACAGTGGCACACGCTACATATAAGTTAGCCGACAGCCTAACAAGAAGCTAGGCTGCATCCTTGTGGTTTGAGATTTAACTGAATCGACGAATGAAGTGACCCTGCTTGAAGGGCTAACCAGAAGCTTTTCTAGCTAAAACGATATAAGAGAATCTCACCTAAATAATTTGGACGATCGCTCCCTCGCTGCTTCAAGCAAAATTCCTATGATTTGTACCGTAGTTCATCAACTCACTCAAGAAATCAAACACGGCTGTTGTTAATAGTGCGTAGATTGTCACCCCTCACAGTGCAGCATCCCTAGCCGCTTCAAAGCCTCCACAACCGCTGATGTACGAGTTTTAACATCTAATTTCTGATAGATATGCTCCAGGTGCTTTCTTACTGTTGTAACGCCAACGCAAAGAATATCAGCGATCTCTAGATTTTCTTTGCCCTTAGCAATCCAGTAAAACACCTCAGCTTCTCGTCTGCTTAAACCCAATAGCTCAAAAGACTCAACTGATAATTTAGGCTGTTGTTGTTCCTCTAGGAGTAGTAAATATTGCTCTTGGGCAGGGTCAGTGACAAACCTCGTAATCAGTTGTTTACCCTCCTGTTCCACCTTTAAGGGCAGGCGAGGCTTTGAGACCGCTCCATTCTGTGAAAGCAAGGACTGTTGATACTTGACCCATCGTTGCAAATTCTCTGGTAATGATTGTCCCATCTGCATGAATGGGAAATATTGCCGTAACCACTGCTCCGCTTTGCGAGTCATTAACTGGATGTGCCCGTCCTTTGAGAGGACAACAACACCAGCGACATTCAAGGAATCTTCTAGCTGCTGGTTCTCTTGCTGAATTTGAGAAAACCCTTGCTGCACTTGAGAAAACCCTTGCTGCACTTGAGAAAACAGGTGAGCCGTTTGCCGAGCTTGCGTTAGATGGGGCTGTAACAAGTTGAGGATGGCGCGATCGCGTTCCGTAAAGCTTCGCTCACTCCGAAATAGGACAACCGCATCAACATTGACTGAATTTGCATGAGGTAAAATGACTCCCATTGGTTCCTCCATACTGATAGGGCGGAGAAATGTTTGATACGTCTTCAGGCGATAAAGTTGTTGCTTACTGACAAAATCTGACAACTTAGAAACTCCAAGATCACCAGTCTTTAAGTAATGCGCTACCCACGGATGCTCATGAAAGTGTTGATTAACCACCTCTTTCACATAACTACTAGAAACTCCGGGAAGCGGTGTTCCGTCTAAAAGTTGATCTTGTGTGAAGTCGATCGCACAATAGCCAGGTATATCTGCTGCCACAAGCTTAGGGATCGCTGCCAAAATACGAGCCGAAAAGTCTTTGAGATTACCGGGAATATAAAGCTCATGCAAAAAAATCAGAACTTTCTGATAATCTTGCTCGGAAAGTGTTGTCATCGCAATTCTCCTTGAAGGGCGCAAAGAAGCTGAGACTACCAGTGCTTTCAGGAGATGACTGCGATTCTCCCAGTTTTAACTCTGGATAGCGCATTTACTTCTCTTTACTTAACAAAAGGATTCGCTAAACGACCCATTACAGATCGGTTGTCTCCCAGTTAGGCTTTATAGGTATCAGGGGGTGCGCTGGTAGGTCTAATGAAGCAAAGTGCAACCCCCACTATAAGAAAAGGTGAGAACAATGGCACGCGTAGCAGATTACCTCGTAATGCGGGACGAAAGCGTTACTATCGTTCCTAACCCTCAAACTGGCACACCAGGAGAACAGAGATTCACAATTACTCTCCCCGGTGACATCGCAGTTGCGAGTACTCGACAGAGTGCAGTTTTGATGTTTCTCGTTCGTACTCCCGGCGGGAGCGTCAATATGGAAATTGATTTGAACGCTCAACGACTACTAAACCTCTCCGGGCTTAACGCTCCCATTGTCCAGACGATCCACGAGGTCATCGATCCAAACATCCTGCGGGCAGGGAATCAGAACGACTTTCTCTTCCGAGTTGTGTCCGCACAAGCGAATGCAGAATTACGGATCTCTGACATCATCCTGTGGTTCCAACGCGAGCCATTCGGTATCGGTGAGTAGGAAAACCATAGAGCCACGCCCACGGCACCAAAGTGTGATCGCATCATCGTAGATTGGGTGGAGCCTCGCGTAACCCAACACAAAACCTGAGGTAGGCGAATCTCGCTATCTAATGAACTATTACTGGGGACTGGTATTTTAGCTCTAATCCAAGAGCTAAGTATTATATGTGTTTGTACTCAGTCAAAGTCCCTCTTCCCAAGGGAGAGGGATTTAGGGTGAGGGTGGTTTGCGGCGTTTTACATTTAATTAGGTCTGCCTACTTAGATTCTCGGAAGCTATAAGTGGAGGTATACGGTTATGACAAAGGAAAGTGCATTACTTGTACTTGCTTTGGTCAGCTTGATAGGATGTCAACAAGACAGTAGAGGTGTAGACAAAAGCTCTTCGCCTCTCTCTTCTTCAACATTAGATAGTAGAGATGCTAGTGCGCCCTCGGCGATTGATGCCGAAAGTGTACGCGTCTTGGTAGGACACTGGCGCAAAACTACTATTGTGTTCGAGAATCCGCAGGATGAGCATTTGGTCTTAAATACTGACGGTGCTGCGACAACGTGGGAAGTAACGGCTTCGGGGCGATCGCCTACAACGATCGGTACGTGGACTGTAGAAAGCAAGATGCTCACCCTGCGGCTAGCGGGGAACACCATAATATCTCACCCATTTACCATCTACCAAGAACAGCTCGTTTTTCCAAACATCAAGGACGAGCGCGGCTTCTGGGAAAAAATAGCCCAGTAGGGAAAGAAACTCCTCTTCATAGAATCCGACGTGTGATGGCTTAATGACCAGACGTAACCAATCGGGATATTTTCAAGAATAAAGTGACATGACTGAAGAAGGACGCAAGCAACTTGTAGAAGATTTAGCACGTAAGACGCTGGAACAGATAGAGCCAGAGTCAAAGGAACTGAAGCAGTTCGACATATACAGTGAGGAGTATTTTAGATCTCCTCAGAAAGCATTGGAAGGAATGCAGGTTAAAGATAGACCCGCTGGCTCAGGATTGGGTATTGGAGAAATTGTACTAATTCCTATTCTTTTGTGGTTAGGCAGCAAGATCGCCGATAAGGTGACAGATAAGATACTTGATCGTGGGTGGAATCTCATGATTGAGGATCTATCAAAAGATGAACCAGCCAATCCAGTCATCCGCTTTCTCAAAAGCCTTTTCAGAAAGCTTGATTTTGGGAGAGCCGTGAAATCGACACCATCAAAGCTATCTATACTTCCTCCCCTGACAATCGCTGAAAAGCAGGAGTTGCGTCAGGAAACCCTGGCTGACCCTGAGGTGAAAGCCCTTGTTAGCCAATATAAGCTCTCGGATGCTCTGCTCGTGAGCCTTGTTGATGCAATGGTTGCCAATCTGCCTGTCAATCCTAATTAACTACTTTGACAGACTATGAAACTTGATACACCGCGTCTTAATCCTTTCGAGTTTCCAGGGAATACGGAGTTTCGGTTTATCCTTTTGATCGTTGCGGTAGCAGGTGCAAGTCTTTTTATTTATGGGGATTTCTACAATTCAGTTATCTGGGACAAAGTAAGTGACTTCTCGCCAGGGACTTGTGCGCTCTGGATGATTGGTGGCAGCATTCTGACTCTAGCTGTGGCAGTAGTGATTTACTGGTGGCTGCCAGACTGGAAACTCAAAAAAGAGAGAATGCGATCGCTGAGAGACAGAAATAGCCCTGAATTGATCCGCTACCTTGATGACCTCCATAGAGAAGCTGGTTTATCCCGGTTACCCAATTTTTTTTGGGGTGTGTTGGATCAAACTAAGGAGGGCTATGCCTTTGGACGATGGGGGCGCTTGTGTGTATCTTCCAGACGGATTAGTCAATTGTTTTGAAGAGAGCTTGCCTGAGTTTCGGGCAATCCTTTTGCATGAATTTGCACATATTTATAACGGCGATGTTCATAGAACTTACCTGTCGTTTACCGTTTGGTGGGCTTTTTTAATCACGGCTTTACCCACATTTGTTATTACATTACTACGCAGCCCCTTGCAACGGATGCTCGGAATGAGCGGGCGCGTCCTAATTTTATTTCTATTGATTTACCTAACGCGCAATGCTGTTTTACGGGTGCGCGAGTTCTATGCCGATCTTCGTGCCTCTATCTGGGATAGTAAATCGAGTGCTCTGCGACTGGCTTTGGAATCAGCGGAACGCTCTTCGGAGAAACTAGGCCTCTGGCAGAGGATATGGTTGACCCATCCAGATTTGGGCGATCGCCAGCGCATTTTAGATAACCCAAATTCACTGTTACAGATGGGTTTCTGGGATGCCTTTGCCACAGGCATGGCGACCATGATTCCATTTGCTAATTTTGTTGCCCTTGGTGCTTTCACACTTCTGTCAGTCACACCTTCATTGGGCTTCATGCTGGGCTTATTCATCTTTTTTGTGCCTGCATTGATCTCAGCAACATTGATCATTTACGTCATCGGTGCTGGAACTTGGCGTACAACATTTGCTTCCGTAGCTTGCGGAAAGCCAGTACATGGGATTAACAAACTGGGAATCGGATTAGCGTTGGGTATGGTTGTGGGACAGCAGATTTCGTTTGTAGGGGCTTCTAAGTACCTCTCTAATCCTCTTGTCCTTTTACTTTGGGGTGGGTTGCTGCTGATTAGTGTGACAATCTTTTTCCAGTGGATCGCTGCGGGAGCGATGGCATGGCTACCAATCGCTGCAACGAGTCAATCACCCCGCATTTTCTATCGGTGGGGGCTTGCGATCGCAGGTGGAATACTCGCTAGCCTGCTCCTCGGTATGTTTATAACATTCATATCGTGGAATGCTCAATCTTCGGCTCATTTGGTCATAGCATTTAATCCGTTTATCTCACTGGCACTCATTGGTTTGTGGGTATATCCAATGTCATCCTGGTTCTGGCGCAAGCGGGTAGGGCGTTTTCCTGTTTCAGAATGGCTCTTCTTAGACGGCCCATCTCAGCCCATAACCTTATCTCGGCAAGTTCAGCTAAAACCGACTTTGGCGTTAATTGTTGGTTTGGTGGGTGGACTAGTTGGTTACTTATTTGTGTTCATCTTTGTTGCACTAGGTGGCAATATCGTTGTCTTCATCTTTCCTCTATCCGTATGTATTCAAGTGTTGGTAGCAGGATTCGTTGCAGCTTGGATGAGACATTTAGGCAGTATTCACGGACTGTTTTCAGCATCCATTGCAGTTTGTATTATGTCCAGTAGTGTATTTACTCACATAAGCCTTAATTTGGCAGATGCATTATTTTTAGTGACTGGGGTATTCAATAGTGGCGGATTAGTTGCAGTTCCAACCGTGCTTATTGCATCTGGGATAGCAAACTGCTTCCGCGACAGTAAACGCGGCGGGTGATGGGAACGTTATACCGCAAGGTGATCGGTGAGGGCAGTTACCTAGAATTCGTCTGTAAGGCAGTTATAGGTTCTATGATGCACCTCCAGACGCTGCTTTGGCTTCGGTTGCACCTGTACCGGGTGAGGTACAGCTTGATAGTAGGCGTTAATGTACTGCTGTAGCCAGCGCTCTGAAAGGTGCGTGACACGGGCAATCCCAGCTAGAGGAATCTTTTCGAGTAACAAGCGATCGCAGCGTGTTCAATGATCTGGGCAACGGCTTCTGGATGGGAAATCATCACTACTTGAGGTGCAGTCTCGGTATTACCTAAACTTCGCTGGTTTGCTCGACCTTATCTGCAATTAGTTCAAGCACGGAGTGGGGGCTTTTGAAAGTTTGTCGTGCTTCTGGTTTCTGGAGTGCTTCCATTGTTTTGACATGTTCGCATTCGTCATCTCGAATATTCACAAACACGTCGTAGAGATTGTCTACCTTAGGGCGACGAAAATGATGATCGGAGGTGAACTGAGTTTCTTCAAACATGTAGAGATCGCCGTCGTGGTAGTAGTTGATGGCAACCTGGGGAGCAGGTTGAGCTTTTAGTTCTGTTTCATGGGTTTTCAAGTGGTGGTCGTAGGTATGGTAGGCATGATCTTCGATCAGTTCCATTAAATAGTAGGCATACCTTGGAGACAGCATATAGAGCAGCACAACGATCCAGTAGTAAGCAACTGCAATATGTTGAGCGATGAAGCGATCGCCCCAATAGCGATTACCTCCCAGTGATTCCATAATTAACAGATGATGCAATTCGTTCCAGGTTTCGGCAAAGTGAACTTTTAACAAATCTGCTCTGCGCCAGAAACCCAGGGTTTCATAGAGATGCAGCACCGAGAGATAGGAAAAGTAAGGCACACGGGCGATCGTTTCCAGCACATAAAAGCGGGGATAGGAACGATTGCCGTATACGACATCGACCACGAATACGAAAAAACCGACAATGACTCGAATTAAAGCTTTCATGGTGCATTCCTTTAAAGTCAGAACTCATAAACAGGGGGTTAGGTTTCCGACTTCTTAGAGAAATCAGAAACCTAACCTGCATATTATTTGCGCCAGTAGTTATTGGCAGCGGCGATCGTGGCAAATTCTGTCGCTACTGTTTGTCCAACGGCAATCAGCATCATGGCATCATTGCCATAAACATCTCGCAGTTGTAACCGCTTCGCTTCATCTGGTTGAGTTAACTTAATAATTAGCCGTGCCACTTTGACCGCCAGTTGCCGTCCCTCTTCTGATGTCTCAGTCAGTAGTGAATTGTTGGGAATCAATGTGACTTCGGGCGGTGCTACAACAGATGGATTGTTTGCAGTCATGTGTTATCCATGTCAAAATCTCCTAAGTTAGTATTCTCTTAAACACTGACGATCACTGAAAATCTAGACGCTACCGTTTTACAACGCAAAATCACACTACTTGATTAGATCTACTCGTGACAATTTCGTTTCTAGCGGTTCATCAGGCTTGAATTGTTCTCTAATCCAATACCGTTCTACAGCATCGACTAAGGCCATGACTCAAAGATAGGATAAACGTCGATCGTGATTCGCTCCGACAGTCGGGGGTGAGAATGATGCAGGGACACGGGGACTGCTCTATTGCGCGATCGCGGCGTGCTCAATGACCTCAGCAACAGCATCTGGATGAGAAATCATTACGACATGTGACGCGCCCTTCACGACGATCGTCTCCTTTGAGTTAGCACGCTCCGCCATAAACGATTGCACCGCTGCCGGAATGTTCAAGTCGCGATCGCCATAGATGAACCAGGACGGGATAGACTTCCATGCAGGCGCGCCGGAGGCTTCGTTCAGCGCGGCTTCCGTAATTGGACGCTGGGTGCTAGCCATCAGTTGCGCGTCGTTGACGGGCACATCCGCAGCAAACTGGGCGTGAAACTTGTCCTGCTGAATGTAGAGGTCTTTGCTGTCATCGGGCAGTAAGACCGGCGGTGCGAGTGTCGAACCGAGCGTGCTACCTGGATAACGTCCTGAGAGTTCGGCGGCAGTTTCGCCTGCATCAGAAGCGAAACCGGCAATGTAGACCAGTGCCTTCACGTTCCTGTTGTCATTGACCGCGTTGGTGATCACTGTGCCTCCGTAGGAGTGCCCGACCAGCACGATAGAACCCTCGATACCCTTGAGGATGCTAGCAACATAATCTGCGTCACTCTTGACTCCGCGTAGGGGATTGGCTACAGCAATTGTCGGATAGCCTTTCGGAATCAGACGAGTCAACACGTTATTCCAACTGGAAGACTCGGCGAATGCGCCGTGGATAAGAACGATGGTGGGCTTATTGTCTTGTGCGCTTGCAGGATTCATGATGCCTTCTAGAGAGGTGATGATTGTGGTTCCTAGAAAAAATATGACGATTAGAAGCAAGCGGATGCCATTCCTGAGAGTCAGCCTGTTCATGGTTTGGTTTCCTTTGTGTTTGTTGATCTCGTTGGATGTCGAAAAGACGGTCTCCATACCCGTGTCATGCCATCGCTTTTACAATTGCTCCCGTTGCCCCTGCAACTAAAGAACTAACGGCGAGGCGTTTCCCCACTTTCCGCTAAACACGAATTGCTCGATCGGCTTCCGTTGCCTTGGCATTAGATCGCGCTCTTTGAGTCCGTCAGAGAGCGTCATCGGATCACCCTGATAACCGATCGCCATCCCTGTCAAAGCTTCAAAACCATCTGGGATGGCAAAGCGATCGCGCGCCTTGTCGGGAAGAATGCCGATCATTTGATGGACACAAATTCCCCGTGCTGTCGCTTCTGCTGCAAGATTGCTGCTGGCGGCTCCGAGGTCGTGAGTTGCCGCTCGGTTGTCTTCATGATTGAGAGTGAATTTGAGGCTGACAATACCCAGAGCCAGTACTGGAGCATCTTTTGCCCAGATCTGATTCCCTTCGACTAAGCATGATAGAAGTTGTTGAAACTGGTCAGGGTTATCCTTGGTCGCGATGAGATAGCTCCAAGGTTGCTCATTGTAGGAAGATGCCGACCACCGCGCTGCCTCAAACAATGAACAGAGATCAGCTTCTGAAACTAGACGATCTTGAAAGGCGTATGGACTCCAACGTTCTGCGAGGAACTCATGAATTGGGTGGTTTGTAAATGCGCTTTTCTTAGACATGATTATTTCTCTCCAAAAAACTGCCCGTGAAAACCAAATGGAACGTGTAGAGAATCGCGGCTATTAATCCTTGGCGATCGTTATTGCACCCAAGTCAATGCCTGCTGTAATGAGTCAACTTGATGCGATTTTGCGTCTTACTTGTCGGATGTAACCAGATTCTTCTCGTCGGTATCAACGACAAAAACGGCAAGCAAGCGTGCGGGTTGAGTGTCACTGGCATTTGCGCTGACACCATGATGATCGCCAGGTACTTCGGCAAAGCTCTCGCCAGCGTGATACACCTTTTCCGGCTCGTCATTAACTTTGCTACGGATTGCGCCCTCTAGTACCGTTGCATAGATGAAAGACGAGTCTGGATGGGTGTGAGCGGGCGATGAGCCACTCGGTTGGTATTCGACCAGCACGCCTTTCATGCTCTTGCCAGGTACATTGGGAAGGGTGTGATCAAAGACCAGCGATACTTTATCAGTAGACAAGTCATCGGCTGAGGCTGCGAAGACGGGGAGCGCTGCAAATACAGAGAGAACTGCAAAGACGGAGAGAGCCGCGAGTGCAACTCTGTAGAGAAATCTAGTGAACATTTGGGTTCTCCTGCCGTTAGAAAATGAGTATCGGTTAAGCCGCGTTAGCTTGGCGATCGAGCCACTGATCGAAGTTCGTTGTCCCGACACGTGGCTTGTCACCGGGGGTGAGGGAATGATCGTTCAGTTCTACGCCGAAGTAGCGGGCGTGGATGTCTGTGATCACCTTACGTGCGTCCTGGTTTGCGCTCAAGAATCGTTGGACGAGTTCGTCAAGACGGAATTTTTCGGAACCAGCCACCTCGATCGTGCCGTTCACGGGTACCCCAACTGTGATGTCGGTCAGTGCGGCGGCAACGTCATCCGACGCGATCGGCTGCACTAGGGCAGGTGACAAGTGAACTGTTTGCCCGTCGGTGCCCGATTCGGCAATGCCGCTGAGGAACTCGAAGAACTGCGTTGAGCGGAGGATCGTATAGGGAATCTTGGAATCCTTAATTAGCTTCTCCTGGACAACCTTTGCCCGCATGTAGCCGCTGTCGGGCAAGCGATCGGCATTAACAACTGACAGCGCAACGTGATGACCTACACCCGCGATCGCTTCTGCCGCAAGCAGGTTTCGGGATGATTTCTCGAAAAACTCCAACACCGCTGCGTCTTCAAAGGACGGTGAGTTCGTCACATCAACGACAACCTTGGCACCCACCAGCACATCAGCCAGTCCCCCACCAGTAACCGCGTTGACACCCGATGAAGGGGATGCTGCTACTACCTCGTGTCCGCACTCACGCAGCTTTTCTACGAGTTTCTTACCGATCAGCCCACTACCGCCGATAACAACAATTTTCATGACATAAACCTCTTGTTGATCTAGAGAACACTTGATTCACCTTTTTAGGGTGAACGAATCTACCACTCCCATAGAAATTGGATAAGTCAGAGAGTGCTTGAGCTTGCGATCGCTAATGCTGTCCACAAAGCGCGATCGCCAAACCTGACAAGAACGAAAATTAATGGCAACTGGATGTAAAAGAAGCGATCGTTGCCTACTGTAGATATTTCTTCAATTCAGCCGCTGCGTGGACAAAAAGAGAACGAACTGCCGGAACCTCAGCTAAACCATTCAACAGTCCGAAGTCATGAATCATACCGTTGTAGCGCACAGTTGTGACGTTGACCCCAGCTTCATCTAGCTTGCGTCCATATGCTTCGCCTTCATCATGCAAGATATCGCTTTCTGCAATCTGAATTAGCGCTGGAGGTAAACCTTTCAGTTGCTCAACAGTAGCCCGTAGGGGAGAGGCATAGATGTCTTTACGCCTTTCTGTCTCAGGGATATACATGTCATACATCCACTTCATCAAAGATGTGGTCAAGAAACGTTTCTCGCCAAATTGTTGATAAGAATTCGTTTCAAAATTAGCGTCTACGATCGGCCACATTAGGATTTGCAACTTAATCTGCGGACTACCTTTTGCTTTCGCCATCAACGTGGTGACAGCAGACATGTTACCGCCGACACTGTTGCCAACGATCGCTAAGTTTTTGCCATCAACCCCAATCTCCTCACCATGATCAGCAACCCATTGAGTCGCAGCATAGATCTCATTAATCGCTTGTGGATACTGAGCGTCTGGAGTTGGAGTGTAGTTGACGAAGACAGCCGCAAAACCTGAAAGCACGACGAGATCACGAACCATACGCTTATGCGTTGGGTAATCGCCCAACACCCAACCGCCGCCATGAATAAACATGAAAACAGGCAATGTGCCTTTGACACCCGCAGGTCGTACGATATTGAGCGCGATCGAATAACCGTCAGCGGTAATCGTCTTCTCAGACTCATCAATTCCTGAAAGGTCTACTTGAACAGAAGCCTGTGCATCTGCAAGTACTTGACGCGCTGCGAGGGGAGGTAATGTCTCTAACGGCATACCCCCTGAATTCAGTACTTTCAAGAATGCCTTCACTTCTCTGGAAAGACGCGGATCATCTGCGACTTCCAAAACCGCCTGTGAGTTTGCTTGACTAATCATAAGTTCTCCTTTCGTTGATGATGGTGAACAATCTGTTGAAGTGGCGCTGTCAAGTTAGCTGTCTCGACAGTATTGATTGATGAGCAATGACCGTGAAATGACAATCACCGACTACCGACATCGCTTCCCAGCCGAGATTATTTCCTGCTGGGGGCTGGTATGATGCCCTTCCAATGCTCCTGCAAGATCTGTGCGATCTCATTTGGACGTTCGATCGGTGTCCAGTGTCCACACTCAAGCTTGATGACCCGAGATGCTTTCGTATCTTTGCCGAGGCGGTCAGCAAACTCAACCGGACAAGCCGGGTCCGACACGCCCCAGAAGACAAGACCAGGAGAGGTGATGTCTGCCCACTGGGCGATCGCTCCGCCCTGAACATCATCTGCCACCGTTTGCATTTGGCTAACCATAATGTCTCCTAAGCTTTGCGCCCCGCCGAGTGCCAACACAGGCATCTTGAGTTTGTGTTGAGCGTTTTCTTTGTTGTGCTGCACATCTTCTGCGAAGGTGCGAAAATACTCAAATCCAGCCCGCATTCCACCGGGTGCAGAGTAGCAGCGGACATATTCATCGATATCGGCTTCGGTGATAGCAACCGGGTTGTAAGACAACGCTTTGTAAAATCCAGTCGAAAGATAGGTGCGTTCTCGTCCAGCCACCAGTGCCTCTGGCAGGTTAGGAACAGCATGAAAGGCAAAGTGCCAAACCATCGGGCTAGTGATCACTTCTTCCCAGGGTTCAACGCCGGGAATCGGTGCATCAATGACTACTAACCGCTTCACATCATCAGGATGAGCGGCGGCATAAGCGTAGACAACCATCAGCCCAATGTCATGCCCCACCAAACAAACCTGTTGAAAACCAAGCTGTTTGACTAACTGATAGATATCGTCTGCTAGCGATCGCTTGTCATAGCCTGTCAGAGGCTTATCTGAATCACCCGCACCCCGCAAGTCAGGCGCAATCACGGTATGATGCTCTGCCAAAGCGGGCATGATTTTCCGCCACTCATACCAGGTTTGAGCATAGCCATGTAGCAACACTACGACATCGCCCTTGCCGCCGATCACATAGTGCAACCGTACACCGTTCACCTGAATTGTATGGTGAGTAAAACTTTGATCAACCTTCTCGGATGTAAAAGTCATTTATTTCTCTCTAATCGATGAATGAGTGATTTATTACAGTTACTCGATCAGCATTAATGTTCGGGCGGTGGGGGCACCACTTCTATTTCCTGCTTCGCTGCGACGGCGACAATGCTATCGATGTCCAATGTGCCCGGGTGAGCTTTGACAGATCCTCAAAGAAGTTCTCGATGCCTGCCGGGACGAAGAGGGTCAGCATTCTGGCAGGTGTGGTGCCAATATTCTTGTAGGAATGCGGAACGCCTTTGGGCGCGGTGATAAAACAACCTGCGGTTGCCGTCAGAGCGCGATCGCCCACCTGAAAGGCAAAGGTGCCCTCCAGAATATAAAACGCTTCGTCTTCGCGCCGATGTAGATGCAGAGGCGGCCCCGCTTGCGGCTCGTCGATGACTTCAATTAAGGTGTAGGCACCGTTTGTATCCGCGCTGGTCGCTTTCAAAATCACCGTTTCTCCTGGCAGCACTAGGAGCGCTTTGCCTTCGCCAGATGGAACAGCGATACCCTTTAAAAGAGTTTCCATGAATCATTCTCCTTGGATGGATAGGTTGTGTTGCAATAAATGTAAAACCTTTCTTTTGCCTTGCCTTCATCGTTCAACTTTCGCTCCAGTTAGAACACTCAAGTTCATTGAGTTAGGCAGCAAGTTAGTCTTTCTATTTCTAAAGACAGATCTTTGACCAGAGGCACGGCGGAAAGCGAGCCGGGTTCGTAAAATTTGCTAATCTTCTGGTAAGCATAGAAGTACACTGCCGATCTCTGTTGGCAATGCCTTCTAGAAGAATCGACCTACCCCATATCACTGTTGCTTTGCCGATGGATCTCAACGCGGACAAATCTAGGCAAGGCAACTCGGCTTCTGGTCGCGTTAGAGGAGTCATCCTATTACCTCAAGGATGGCAGCGGTTTTAGATGGCAAAGCAGGAAGTAGAGTCTGAGGAGACTTGGGGCAAGCATTTGATACAGGAAGATCTCAGCGATCGCACTGGGCTTTCACTCAATACGCTTCATCGGATTCTCAAACGCGAACTGGGAGTCGATCGCCACTTGAGGAGCGGGTTGAGTTTTCAGTTCCTCCCCATGAGTTTTTAAGTAGTCGTCGTAGGTGTGGTAGGCGTGATCTTCAATCAACTCCATTAGATAATAGGCGTACTTGGGAAGCAGCATATAGAGCAGTACGACGATCCAGTAGTAAGCGACTGCAATGTGTTGAGCAATGAAGCGATCGCCCCAGTAGCGATTACCACCCAGTGATTCCATAATCAATAGATGATGTAATTCGTTCCAGGTTTCGGCAAAGTGAACTTTCAACAGATCGGCTCTGCGCCAGAAACCAAGCGTTTCGTAGAGGTGCAGCACCGACAGAAAAGAGAAGTATGGAACGCGGGCGATCGTTTCCAGCACATAAAACCGGGCGTAGGAGCGATCGCCATACACAACATCTACAATAAAAACGAAGAAGCTGACAATGAATCGAATGAAAACTTTCGTGATGCATTCCTCCAGAATCAGCGGGACTAATTTGTCAATTTAGAGAGACAACTCCTGCTAATCGTTGTTCGCTAAGTGAAATATCCGTTGAATCAAATGAGTCGATGTCCCCCATCCACATGCAGGACTGTTCCCGTGACGAAGTTGTTCTGCATCAGATAAAGAACTGCGTTTGCCATATCCTCTGAAGAACCCATGCGCTTAACAGGTAGCTGTTCACGCACTGTTGCAAAAAATGCTTCACGCTGCTCTTCTGGTACCCCTTGCCACATCAAGGTTTCAACGACTCCTGGAGCCATGACATTGACTCGAATGGGAGCAAGCTCGACTGCAAGCGATCGACAAAAAGCCGCCAGTGCTCCATCAACAGCAGCAATCAGCGCAGTTCCGGCAACGGGCTTCCAGGCTGAAAAGCCCGAAAAGAAAGTAATTGAGCCGTCTTTGCTGAGATGAGGGAGGGAATGTTTAACAGCATAGAATGGTCCCAAAATCTTGCTGGTAACAATGTGCTTTGCTGCTTCACTGCTAAGTTGCCCGATCGGTGAAAACGTCAAGTCGGCAGCAGCCGTAATCAGATGATCGACGGTTTCGAGTTGGGTAAATAGCGACTGAATTGCCTGTTCATCTTCAATATCAGCAACGATCGCTTGTAATCCCTGTCCGATTTCTGCGACGGCTTGGTTTAGAGTCTTTTGCCTCCGCGCCACCAACGTAACCTTTGCACCTGCCAATGCCGCTGCTTTCGCTGTGGCAAGCCCCATGCCGGAACTTGCCCCAATCAAGACAACCTGCTTATCTTTAAGTGACATAAACTTTCTCCCATGATTTCACGTCGTTTGATCGGGTTTAGACTCCAATCTTTTGGTTGATGTTTGCGATAGCCAAATAGGGAAAATGGGTTCGCAATCCATCGGGTTTTCCAACTCGGTCTGAAAACGGGGTATTTGCGAGTAGGCTCAAAATCACGTCGGGGGCATCGTCTGCCAGTGCTCTTCCGTTTCGTCCCGCAAACCCATAACAAACTGGCAACTGTGGATTGTAGGTAAGAACATCAGGAAAGAGAAATTGCACCACTTGCTGTCCGTAAGCGTGAGGGTCAGTCGCAGTGTTCGCAAGTTGAGTCACCTTGGTTGTGAATGCGGCGATCGTCTCACCATAGTTAGCAACATCATTACGGGGTAAAGATTTGTTGTAAGCATCCTTTAAATGTTCGTCTTGAATGAAAACTTGCTGAATCAGAGGAGTCGCTGCACGGTTGATCGTCTTCCACTTCCCTTCATGCTGAATGGTCGTTGTGCCCCATAGATGAATCGTTTCAGCACCGAGAGCTGCATTAGGCAGTTCTAAAACGATCGCAGTGACATTATGCCCTGCCAAAGCGTTTTCAGCCGTATCAAACACGCTGGGATCGAACCGATTGTCTTCCTCAATGAGTTTGGCAAATTGCCCAAATGCTCCCAGATTAAAAAAGAAAGGGTCAGCAACTAGCCCCGACCAAATACGTCCACCGTCACCCATTGGGATGATTTCATTCGTGTAACCTGCTGCGATCAGCTTGCCATCACTATCGTAGTTTGCCGCAGAACTGCCCTCTAAGCGACGCACCTCGATCTGCTGAATGTTATTTGAATCAGGTTCTCCAAAGGTAACGCGATAATCCAGGTCTTCAACAATGTCAGCATTGGTATCGATTTTGAAATCATAGAGTGCGCCTGATCGAAAGGTTGTCGGCGAGAGTTCACCTGCCAAAGGATTCACTGCCATGATCAAGACTGTGGTGTTTGCTGATTCGCCTGCAAATACATAGACATCTGTAATATCTACTCGTCCATCTTCTTTAGCAGTTGGGGAATCGAGATGGTGTGACATAAGCTTATGTTCTCCTTTGTTAGTGTTGTTTTCGGTATTGTTGAATAAGAGTATGAATCTACTCAAAGCCCCTTTCCTTTAGGCTATCCATCCATTACATACATTGATGTCTTCAGAAATGAATGGAAACTGATAGGTCAAAGACTTTTCGCTGAAACAGTGCTCGTAAAAATGGAGCATTGATGGATAGAAAAAAGTAAGAAATGCAGGTGATAGTTCCTAGCCTATAAACCTGCACGTCAACGCCTGCTCACTTTTAATGTCCGTAAATGTTAATGCGTCCATAGCCTAAGAACTGACCCAGCCCATTCTCCCCGTCTGGATAGGCGGTCACCCCAAACAGATAAACATTAGCCCAACTTGGATTTCGCTGTGCTGCGAGTGCAACTGTGACCGTGCTGCCAGGTTGCACAGGTTGATCAAATACGATCGTCACTTCGCCTGGTTTGGAAGGTTTACCGCCAATGTTGGCTACCTCAGATCTTGCACCATTCTCAAGAAGGGGTTGCCAAATCGCCAGAAATCT
>NZ_JBJPHU010000192.1:0-7783 GCF_052939515.1 Phormidesmis sp. 146-33 | reverse complement strand
GTTGCTGTAGGCAGAAGGGTGAGAATAAATATTGAGGTTTGTTGCACGAGTAAGCTCCTTGAAAATTAACGGGTGAGTTTTGCGGTGATGAAATCTAGGAGGGGTTTTGAAAAAGGATGACTTGTGATGCTTGACATTTCCTGATCCCCCTGACTCCTTAAAAAGGGAGACTTTGAGCAAGAAATCCTGTCCGAAAGTCCCCCAGATTTGGGGGGTTGGGGGGCAGAAGCGCTAAATACCGAAGCGAAAAAACTCTATCGAATTCACGTACTTATAAACTTGCTACTTATAGAATAGACCAGTCTACTCAAATTAGGTTGCAATATTTCTAATGATTGGAAAGGAAGGAAGTCTATGATTTGATTGTCAGACCTATTTCAGAATGACCCCAAACATAAACTGCATGTAGTTCTTGAGTGGTGCATCACTCTTAGTCACTTTCATTTGCAGCAAGGCACCTTCCCAACTGTTGAGACAAAATTCTGCTAAGTCTTTCGCCTGCTGCTTTTTCGAGACTTCACCTGCATCTTGCGCGGCTTGAATACAGGCTGCAAACTGATCTCGCCAGCGATCGATCGCTTCCTGCAATCGCACCCGAAATGTCTCGTTTTGATCTGCCATCTCCTGACTGAGATTCCCAAACAAACAACCTTCTCGGTATTGCAGGGTTTCAAACTCTTCCAGCTTGAACGCAAAGTATCGCTTTAAACGATTGAGTGGACTCAGGCTGATATCTCCTAAATACTGCTCAACAATGCGATCGTGCATTTGCGAGTCATCGTCAATGATGGCTAAACCAAATTCCTCTTTGCTGCTAAAAAAGTGATAGAACGACCCTTTAGGCACACCAACCGCTTGTAAAATTTCCTGGATGCCCGTGTGGTTGTATCCTTTTTCGACCACAATACGCCTTCCTGCTTTGATTAGAGCAAGTTTTGTGTCTTCTCTAATCGTATTTTTTTCAGTCACAGTAAACACCATTTGCTAGCTTGCGTAGACTAGCCGCTTTAACCTGCCGATTTTCAGAATAGACCAGTCACCTCATTTTGAATCACCTGTATTGAAATGGGAAGAATCCGCAAAAAATAATACGGCAGAAACGAATTTCTACCGTACTGGTTTAACTTAGGTTGTTAGCAGAAAAGCCGAAGCCTTTCATAATAGAGTTTTAGAAATAATCGGGAGAGATAGTTTGGCTTCAAGTGAAGTGAGCGCGTTTGCTTTACTTCATGTGAATAATGTAGCCCCTTTCCTATAGTTGATCGCTCTATCTCTAGAAAGGCAATTTCCTCACCCTCCAGATAGATTGTCTTACCTAGTTTCTCACCTGGTTGAGCCGCACTGCGCTTTCTAGCCAGCTTTGAGCCATCTGAGGCGAAGTCAGCCTGATTTTTTTGAGGTGAGAATATTCGGGTTGCTCAAGTAGAAACGAGTACTTTTCTCGATTTTTTTGATAAGTTTGTAGCGCCCAAAGAATCACAGAATCACGGCTGAGAAAAGCTATCTGAAAAGTTTCTCGATTGCCATTGCAGCATTCTTCTTGTAGCGCAACTCGACGAATCGTTCTTTGCACAATTTGCTTCATCACCACCCAAAAAGGATAGTCCAGCCACACCACTGTATCGGCTCGGCTCCAAACCAGATCGCGAATCTTACCGTAATTGCCATCGACGACCCAGCGATTACCCGCCAAGGCCGCTGTTACCCGTGATTCAAAAACCGAGGTCTGGGCTTCCGTCCAATTTGGCTCCCAGTGCAACCTGTCTAGCTCAATGTGAGGCATGTCCAACTTCTTGGAAATCTGACGAGCCAATGTTGTTTTGCCCGATCCGCTGGTGCCGACGATCGTGATTCTCTGCCCCGCCTCAATCCACTCCATCTGTCCCCCCTAGATTTTGCACTTAACCCTCAACAAAAAAGGCATCGAAGACTTTTACATCTCCAATACCCTTTTGATTTCAGAACATTTAATTCAAGTCTGGCTTACTTTTTGGGAGCCATCAGCATCATCATATTGCGCCCTTCTTTTTTGGGAGCCTGCTGCACTTCGGCAATCTCTTGCAGGTCAGTTGCCATCCGTTTGAGCAACTCTTCGGCCAGGTCACTGTGCTGAATCTCACGACCGCGAAACATGATTGTCGCCTTCACTTTGTCGCCTTCTTGCAAAAAGCGCTTTGCCAGCTTGATTCGCACGTTGTAGTCGTGTTCCTCAATTTTGTAGCGCATCTTGACTTCTTTCACGTCAACCGTATGCTGCTTTTTCTTGGCTTCTTTGGCTTTCTTTTCTTGCTCAAACTTGTGCTTCCCATAGTCCACAATCTTACAGACTGGGGGATCGGCTTTATCACTGACCAAGACCAGATCCAGTTCTTTCTCGTCTGCCAGTTGCATGGCTTCGCGAGACGACATAATTCCTAGCTGAGAACCGTCCGAGTCGATAACGCGGACTTTTGGAAAACGAATGCGTTCATTGATTACGGGGATGTCTCGATTAGGTCTCTTTTCAATCACTGGCGGCATGTAGGAAAAAAAGTAGTGGGGTGATGAGTGATCGGGTTACAGAAAGCGGTTTACAAATGAGAAGGAATCGACCTATACAGTATCGACTCAATCTGACCGAGTGTATCCGTCACGGGGTGGACTATGTAATTTACTAAAGGTTTGTACTCGCCATTCTACTCAGTCTGGGAAGAATTTTGTCCAATTCTTAACTTAAGTTTGGAGCAATGGTGATTGAGAGGGGAGGGATCGAGGCTAAAAAACTCCCCAAAAGGCTTGGATTCTCAGCCTAAACCCAAACTCAAAGCTTTTAGAATAGAGTGAGATGGCAATCTGAGGAAACTGTGACAACTTCTTTACAGACAAGTTCTTTACATTGGCGACAACGGATCGGGAGTCAGCGCGACTGGGTGTGGCGTGGCTGGCAAACTCGCTATACCTATCTTAGACCAAAACAGGCGGATGCGGCTCCTCCGTTGATGTTGCTGCATGGGTTTGGGGCATCGATCGGACATTGGCGACAAAATCTTTCAGCCCTGGCAGAACACCATACGGTCTACGCGCTGGATATGTTGGGGTTTGGCGCATCCGAGAAGGCGATCGCTCCCTACAATATTTCGCTGTGGGTGGAGCAGGTTTACGATTTTTGGCGAACATTCGTTAAGGTGCCGATCGTGCTGATTGGCAATTCGATTGGTTCACTCGTCTGTGTAGCGGCGGCGGCGGCCCATCCCGATATGGTCTGTGGGATCGCGATGCTGAGTCTGCCTGATCCCTCGATCGAGCAAGAAATGATTCCTGAACCGATTCGCCCGATCGTCAACACGATCAAAAGTTGGGTAGCTTCTCCTTTTTTGCTGAATCAATTATTCAAGTTTGCCAAAAACCCCAAAGGAACTCGTCGCTGGGTGTCGATCGCGTATGCCAACCGGGATGCCGTAACGGATGAATTGGTCGAGATTCTAGTGGATGCGGCGAATGATCACGGATCGGCTCAAGCGTTTTGTGCAATCATGCGGGCGATCATCAGTCCTGATTTTGGGCCGAGCGTTAAGAAAATTTTGCCCGAATTGAAAATTCCCATGCTGTTGATTTGGGGTGCCAAAGATCGCATGATCCCACCCAGTCTTGCGGCCCAGTTTGCCAGCTATAATCCCAGACTAAAGCTTGTCGAAATCGATGCGGGACACTGTTCTCACGACGAGGCACCTGAGCAAGTCAACCCTGAAATTCTCAACTGGATCGCCTCCTGGAACGATCGTCCCCTTCTAAAAGCCGAAGCTCCTCTGTCTCTCTGATGTCTCTGTGATCCCCATGACTCAATCTGCTAACCCGCCTGCCCAATCGGACATTTTTCGCATTTCTCCGCTAATTCGGATCACGCTGCTCAGTCTCTATGCTGCTTTGACTACGCCGCTCCCGTTTCTTTCAGAAGCCACAAAATCGCCCATTTCACCTACCTGGCTCTGGGTTGGGATCGGTGCGGGTGCGATCGTCCTCTTTGCCGCATTGAGCGAGCGAGTGATCACTGACGATCAGGGCATTCAAGTCACCTATCCCAAATGGGTGCCGACGCTGATTCGTAAAGGCTGGCAGCTACCCTGGGCAGATGTGAAGGCGCTCAAACCGCGATCGACAGGTCAGGGCGGATTGGTTTACTACTTTTTGAGCCGTCAGGATCAGGGCTATTTGTTGCCGATGCGCGTAGCTGGGTTTGCGCGTCTCGTCCGCACCGTCCAAGCCAAAACGGGGATCGACACCACCGACGTAAAGCCGCTTTCTCAACCCTGGATGTATTTGATTTTGCTGGTTTTCACGCTGATGATGTTTGCGATCGACGCCTGGACAATTTGGACAGCAACCACGCTGGCATCATGACAAACCAGCCTCAAATTCGAGTAGAGCAGGTCAGCCTCACGTCGAGAGTTTTGAGCAAAAAATCCAAACTTCCGATCCACTATTTGCTGAGAAGTCTTTCGTTTGAGGTGATGGAGGGCGATCGCATCTCGATCGTAGGCGCATCTGGATCGGGCAAAACCTCCCTATTGCGCTTGTTAAATCGACTCAGCGAACCCTTTGAAGGGTCAATTTATTTTGAAGGTCAGAAGTTTCAGGCGATCCCCGTGATCCAATTACGTCAGCAGATTGCCCTCGTACAACAGGAAACCAAACTTCTGGGAATGACCGTTCTGGAGGCTTTGCGCTATCCCCTCAAGCTCAGAGGACTGTCAGAAACCGTCAGCGATCGCCAACTCAGCGACTGGATCGATCGTCTCCACATTCCTCAAAAATGGCTCGACCTGACAGAATTGCAGCTTTCGGTTGGAGAACGGCAGTGGGTGGCGATCGCTCGTTCTCTCTTGACCCAACCCAAAATTTTGCTGCTCGACGAACCGACTTCTAGCCTTGATGCTGGACGCAGTAGCCACCTGCTCAAAGTGCTGTCTGAGTTGTCACAAACCGTTCTCATGACCAACCATCAGCTAGACGTGGCGCAGTCTTTTAGCGATCGAGTCCTCCATCTTCACAAAGGCGCGTTGATTGGGAATGAAAAGAGCGATCGTGTAAATTGGCAGGAGTTAGAAGGGGCGATCGTTCAAGCCGAGGCCCAAGAAGCCGAAGAATGGGAGTAGTTTGTGGAATCAAGGAGAAAGATAAACCGATGAAAGTTTTTCAGGCTCGTCTTGAGCATCTTGAAGAAGTGTCAAAGTTGTTTGACAACTATCGTGTTTTTTACAAGTCATCCTCAAATCTTGAAGCGGCTAGAGAATTTCTCCAAGAGCGTCTCCAGAAAGGTGACTCAACGATATTTGTTGTGAGTGATGACGATCGCATCATTGGGTTTACACAGCTTTATCCCAGTTTTTCGTCAGTGTCGATGCAGCGCGTTTGGATTTTGAACGACCTATTTGTGGGACAAGCCGATCGCAAGAAGGGTGCTGCAAAGTTGCTGATGAGCGCAACAGAAGAGTTTGCAAGAGAAACAGAAGCCATTCGTATCATTTTATCCACGCAAATCTCCAACACTACGGCTCAGTCCCTTTATGAATCGCTTGGATACAACAAAGATGCAGAGTTTTATCACTATTCGTCACGGCTGTAGTGTTAGCACAACAACTCAAACAACTTCAAGCAGCTGACATCAACTTGAATTCGCTAAAGAGCAAACCGTTAGGATCTCGTCAGGACGTAGAACCTCTACTGTAGAAACTGGGACGACGATCACTTTAATAGATTCACCAACAGCATTAAACACTTCTAGCACACAACCCGCTTCGCCACCTTTGGGATGAGAAACGAAGTCAACCAGCGTTGCAATATCTCCGACTCTGAGCTTATGTTCTGGTAAGTCGTGGGTTAAAGCAACTTCTTGGTACAGCTCTAGAGTCATGTTCAGGTCTCCTTAAATCCGCCGATCGCCCAGTGCCATTCGAGCAGCTACCGTTTTGCGGTGACCGTTGCCATTTTGAATGGTTGGCGCATTCAGGACTTCTAGATTCAATCGATAGCCCACATTGCGAACCGTTTGAATCAGATCCGGCTGACGGGGATCAATCTCAACTTTTTTGCGAAGCGAGAGAATATGGGTGTCAACCGTTCGGGGATTGTCGATCGCATCTGGCCAGGCCCGTTGCAGCAGTTCTGGACGACTAAGCGGATTGCCCCCCGCCTGAGCCAGCACATAAAGCAAACTAAATTCTTGAGGCGTTAACTCGATCAACTCACCCTTAAAGCGCACCCGCCGATGCACCAGATCGATCTTCAAGTCGCCATAATCGAGATGAGCCGGAGGGGCCGCCACGCGACTGCGACGAGTCAACGCCTCCACCCTGGCGAGAAATTCCTGCATCCCAAACGGCTTTTTGAGATAGTCGTCTGCACCCGCTCGCAGACCTTCCACAATATCGGACTCAGTAGCCCGCGCCGAAAGCATCAGAACGATCGCCTGTTGCTGCCTGAGCCATCGACAAAACTCAATCCCGTCACCATCTGGTAACTCTGAATCAAGAATCACAAGATTGGGTTGTCGGCTGATAAAGACCTCTCGCGCTTGATGCAGGTCTGCCGACTGATGTACTTGATGTCCCGCCTGCTGTAGGTGCCAACCGAGTAGCGATCGCAGATGCGGGTTCCCTTCGATAATTTGGATATTTACGGCTCCCACGGGGGCTTAATCCTCAGACTGCTTGCTCTTCAGAGTATCAAAGCACTTGTCATGGATTTGTAACGACTGCTACCCAGACTTTCATAGACTTTAATAATCGGCGATCGCAGCTAGAAATTTCAATCCCTATCCAATAGATCCTCACAAAGGCAGGGAGCAGAGACCCCCTTAATGTTAAGATTAAACAATCTTTAGTTAACCAACTTAGACCTGTATCAGGCCTTTTAGACTCTATTCATTGGTTCGGGAATTATTTACGCTCTAGCACTTAACTATGCTGCAAGACACGCAAACGATTCGCTACTACCAGAGACTATCTGACAGTTTGGTAGAGTTGTGGAACCGAGGGTATCGGTTTGACGACCTCCGACTGTTTTTAGATGGTTATCTCTCAGCGCTCAGGCACAGCAATACGCTTGAGCCAATTCAGATCAATCGTTTAGAAGAAGAAATTACTCGATTCATATACGATCGCTCTAATTTTGACAATACTCAGACTCAGCCAGACTATCGATAAGTAAAAGGGGTGCGTCGGTCGACACACCCTTTCTTTTTGAGTCACGCTTTTTGAGGCGCTAGATTGCTTCGGGGTTTAGGAAGCCAGAGCCACCTCGACCATCTGTTGGAGTTCGCCTTTCTGATTTAGCTCGATCAAGATGTCAGAGCCGCCCACAAACTCTCCATTCACGTAAACCTGGGGAATGGTCGGCCAGCTTGAATATTCTTTGATACCCTGGCGGATTTCGGGATCATCTAACACATCCACGGTTTCGTAAGGGACACCCAGCGTGTTGAGAATTTGCACCACATTGTTAGAAAAACCGCACTGGGGCATGAGCTTGTTGCCCTTCATAAACACCATGATTTTGTTTTGCTTGACGAGCGTATCGATGCGATCGTGAGTAACTTGAGTCATGTTCTCTCCTGAGAATGGGTGGATAGTCGGTAAATCAGAATTTTAGAATTTTAGACCTTTTGCCCGGCGGCTGACCACTCTTCTGGGGTAAAGGTATTTAAGGCTAGGGCGTGAATGGCTTCGCTGGCCATGGCTTGATTGACAGCACCGTAGACTAATTGATGCTGCTGGACACGCCGTTTGCCCTCAAACAGAGACGAAAC
>NZ_JBJPHU010000191.1:0-7820 GCF_052939515.1 Phormidesmis sp. 146-33 | reverse complement strand
AGTCGATGAGAAGCCAGCGTTCTATGCGTCAGCATGAACGTCTGGAGTATGTCACTGGAAGATTTAAGGAACGTTTCCGAAGTTACAACCCCTTGCGGGTATCTCGAAGAAATTGTAGCGGAAGCATTTCGTCGAATTCACACAAACCCTCTTGTTTAAATTGCCTCCCTACCGATCGGAAAGGGGGGTTTTTCTGTAACAAGAAGGGGAGTCCACTTGAATATCAAGGTTGTTCAGCATCAATTCGATGAGGTTTTTTCGCTTCGCTGTTTGACACTTCTGCCCTCCAAACTGCTAATTCTGGAGGCTTTTCGGACAAAATTTCCGGCTCAAAGTCCCTCACTTGTGGAATTTAGGAGTCTTGCAAAACAGCGGAGAGACTTATCGAATTCACAATCAATCAAGCGTCTTCAGCTTGGGCGCGTTTGCGTTCTTGGAGTTTGAGCAAAATCTCAGCGTGAACCTCTTTGGTAATTGGGTAAAGGTACGCTAACCCCACACCGATCAGCAACACAACGAGCGGCGCAGGGCCGACCAACATGCGGATTGCCCACAGCGCAGAATCAGGTTGAATCGGATCAGGTTGACCAGACACCGTTTCTAGAAAGCCTGATTTTTGTAACACCCAGCCGACGATAAAAAGCCCGATCGCCAGCGCCACTTTTTGTAACAGCACCATAAACCCGTAAAAGATGCCTTCTCGACGCTGCCCGGTTTGCAGTTCGTCTAACTCGATCACATCGGGAATCATTGACCAGGGAATCAGATAAGCCGTCGATACGCCAAACCCCGCCATGATCGCCAAAACATACAGCAACAGATTTTGACCCGGCTGCAAGAAAAACAGTCCAATTTGAGCAATAATCCACACCGCCATGCCCATAAAGTAAACCGCTTTTTTGCCGTAGCGCTTGCTGACTCCGCCCCAAACAAACAACATCGCCAAAGCCGTCACCTGCACCGCAATCACTACTTTAGTAAAGTCAGCATCCTCTAATCGCATCCAATTTTTGACAAAGTAAGGAATCACCGAAACCGTATTTTGCACCGCCAACCAGGAACACAGGTAAATTCCAATCACATACAAAAAAGGCTGATTGCTAAACACAATTTTGAGTTGTTCTAGGTAAGGAAGTGAGGCTTCGGTGGTGACTTCCTGGCGTTGACGTTCTGTAATAGCGACTCGTTTGCGAGTTCCCCAGACGCACCAATAAAGCGGCAAAACCGAAAGAACCGCACAGACTGCACCCAGCACTAGATATTGTTTGGACGAATCGCCTTTGAACAGAGCAAAAATCCCCAGCGCCAAAATTAGCGACAAAATGCTGCCACTGATCGAGAACGCAAATCGATAGCTGTTGAGGCTGGTACGCTCATCGTAGTCCTGCGTCAGTTCGGGAGTGAGGGCCGTGTAAGGCAGGTTGACGGCCGTATAGAAACTGTTGAAGACGATCGAGATCGCCACATAAAACCAAAACAGACCCCATTGATTCGCTGTCGGGTCATTGCTAAAACGAGGCACCACCCACTGCAAAAAAAAGAAAATCCCAAACGGCACGGCCCCAAACAGCATCCAGGGATGACGACGACCCCAACGGCTGCGAGTACGATCGCTCAACACCCCGATGATCGGATCATTGATGGCATCCCAAACCTTGCTGATGAGTAGAATGCTGCCTGCCATTCCAGGTTTTAGCCCAGCGACATTGGTAAAGAAAATCAGCAAAAACACGCCCAGAACGTTAGCGGTGATAGCCGGCCCCAGATCGCCTGCTCCATAGGCCAACTTCTCACTCAAACTGAGCTTTTCGGAGAGCGCAATCGGAAGATCATCAGAATTGTTCATAAAGGAGTCGTGAAATCCGGGTTAACAGTTGTATTATTCTCATCATCTTTGACGATCGATTACTCAAATCGTGCCAATTCTTAAGACGATCGCGATTGCGCTAATTGCTCTAAGATCCAAGCTCAATTCTCTATAAAGCTGCACGTCTGTATGATCCCTCCTGCCCCCCTTAAAAAGAGGGGTAAATAAAAGAGCCTTCTCCTTATTTGATGGGGCTATCAGAATCTAATTTATGCAGCTTCACCGAGGAATTGGTATCAACTCCCGTTTCATCCCTCATCCCTCATCCCTCCTTCTATGTCTGACCTCCACGTAACCTGGGACGATTATCACCAAAAGATCGAGCAGTTAGCCGCTCAGATCTATCGATCGAACTGGGAATTTAACCAAATTGTCTGTCTCGCAAAAGGCGGATTGCGCGTGGGTGACGTGATCGCTCGCCTCTACGACGTGCCTTTAGCCATTCTCTCGACCTCTTCTTATCGCAGCGGTAAATCTCGCAGCACGCTGGTATTTTCGCGTGATCTGACGATGACCACGCCTAGTTTGGGCAGTCACGTTTTGTTAGTGGATGATCTGGTCGATTCGGGGGTGACGTTGCAGAAGACGATCCCGTGGCTCGATCGACACTATGGTTTTTATATCGAAGAGGTTCGCACGGCCGTTCTCTGGTACAAAAATTGCTCGGTGATCAAGCCCGACTATTATGTAGATTATTTGCCTGACAACCCCTGGATTCATCAGCCGTTTGAGCGCTATGAGCAGATGAGTCCCGCTGATTTGGTGTTAGAAGATGCCCCCGTAGAAGTCAGGAGTCGAGAGCCGGAAACTTGTTGAGCAGTGCCACCGTCTCAAACTCAGTAAATCTGCTTGCTATACTGGTCAAACTGGCTAAAAATTTACTTTTTAGCACTTAAAACAACAGAGCTTTTGAGTTAGCGCCTGAGAAAACTCGATCGGGATTGCAGTTACCGTAAGAATCGCTGATTTCTCTGTAGTTTTTGACAGATAAGGGTGCCAGGTTGAAGGCTGTTTGAATTTTTCCTGAGATTGAAAATGCGCGACAGAAGCGATCGCTTTCAAGTCCAGACTGTGCCCCTTGCTCCGACAAAGCCCAAACGCCTCGGCGCATACCTGGTCGAAGCGGGACTGCTCACGTCGGCCCAAATTGACGTAGCGCTAAACGATCAGAAGATTATGGGCGACATGCGGTTTGGAGAAGTCTTGGTCGCGCGAGGCTGGATCAAACAGCAAACGCTAGACTATTTGATCAAAAAAATCATTGAACCCGAACAGCGAGCCGTCGCGCAAGAACGCCTGACTCCACCCACCACTCCCCCGCGTGAGCATCCGACGATTCCTCCTAAGACAAATTTGGTTGAAGGAGTCAACGATCGCAAGCCATTGCCCTCGGTTCAACAACAAAAGGACGATGGCGTGAGTTGGGTCGGTTGAGAAGAATCAGACGACCAATAAACCTGGATTCAATGCAGTTTTTTCGCTTCGTTGCTGAGATCTTCTGCCCGCAAGTTGCCAATTCTGGGGAACTTTCAGATCAGAGTTTTAGTGAAGCGACCATTGACTAGCGAGGAGCAGCACAAACTTGATCCAGCATTCTACGAGTGGCTGAAGATTGAGCTTTCATGAGCGGTTTGAAGGTGACTCCATCCTGATTGGCTACTTGAAAGCGACCATCGCAGGGTGTGTAGGCAAATAGACGATCGTTGCCAATTTGGTAGATGAAAAAATAACCCTTGCGTCCTTCAAATCGAACCGAGTCCAAATTCAAATAAACTTTCTCTCCAGTGGAGGCGATTCCTTCGTATTCCCAGCGATCGACGTTTCCCGCGATCGACGGCAGGGCAGAAAGACCGATTGTGCTGACGATGGTGACGATGGCAGCGATTCTTTTTAACATTTTTGATGCGCTTGAGTGAAGCCGTAATCTTGAAAGCTACGGTAGGGCTATCTGTGGCTTCAGAATTGGCGTTCTTCATTCCGAAAGCAAATGATTACAGGATTGTTACTGATCGAGAATGAGAAGCCAGAGCGGAAGGGTGATGAGAAGGGCGATCGAGCCTGTTGCCAGCGCAGTCACCGTCAGATTTTTGTCTAACTCATAGATTTCTGCCAGTACCAGAGTTGAGAAGGCGGGAGGCATGGCCATTTGTAGAACGATCGCTTGCTGCACCGATCCAGTGATCTGAAACAGCGGCAGGATGCCAACTCCTAGAACAAGAGGAACAATCAGCATTTTGATCGTCAAACTCCAGGCAGCGCGGTTCAAATGAGTTAGAGAAGGCAGTTGGCTGAGGCGCATTCCGATCAAGACGAGGGCAAGCGCGATCGCACTCCACGCCAGATGATGCAGGCTACTTTCTAGCACTTCAGGAAGGGGTAAATTGCGCGTGGCTAAACCAAATCCAAAACTCCAGAGCGCCGGATTTTTGAGAATAGTGAGCGTGAGTTGAAGGCGGCTTTCTTGCCCCAGACCAAATTGACTGGCGACGATCACGCCCAACCCCCACGTTCCCAACGTCGATCCCAACAGGTCATAAAATAGCGCCCAGGCGAAAAATTTCTCGCCTACCAGAGCCAGTGTGACTGGAAATCCCAAATAGCCCGTGTTGCCCACCATTGACGATAGGAGAAAACTTCCTTGAGTGGGGCGGCTCCAGTTCTGAGACCTGATTCGTAGCCACGCCAGCCCTGCCCCTGTAAAAATAGCAACCCAAGCTACCACAGGCGCGATCCAAATCTGACCCGACAAATCCGCTCCGCGCAAAAATCCTAAAATGCTGAATGGAATGCCGACCCAAAAGAGAAATTGTCCCAAATATTTAGCAGCCGACTGAGGCAAATAGCGCCCCAACAGCCAGCCGAGAAGGGCCCAGCCAACCAGGGGGACATAGAGATCAAAAAGCTGAATCGTCAGGTGAGGCATCAGAGAGGGGTGATACACGCTGTAATCCTTAGCTACATTCTGTAATACTTGAAGGTGGACAAAAGTGAAGGAGGGAATCCTTGGATAACGCGGGTCTGCCTGAAAAACCTCCCAAAAACCAGGCTGCATCGTTTGACGACATTCCCGAAGCGCTGCGGGAGACACCGATCGCTCAACCCAAGCCTCGTCCCAATCGCACTGGGCTAATCGTGGGACTGGTGTCGATCGGGCTGCTGTTGGGGGGTGGAGTCGCCTATCTGATCAGACAGCCAAATTCGATCGCCCCGAATAACGGCTCTACTCCAAACACGACTACTCCTTCAACTCCGTCACCCACTGCGTCTCCAGACAAGCTTTTGGGACACTTTAAGTATGGCGAGGCTCCTCAATCTGAGCTAGAGCCAATCAGTCCCGATGGAGGCATTCGGTTGCGAAAGGCGGCCGCAGCGGCTTACAAACAAATGAGCAACGCGGCCCTAGCCGACGGAATCCTTCTCGCCCCGCTGTCTGGGTTTCGATCGCTCTCTGATCAGCAGCAAGTTTTCTTTGATGTCAAGGCCGAGCGCCTGCAAACTCCTCAACAGCGTGCCGGGGTCAGTGCCCCTCCTGGATATAGCGAACACCACACCGGGTATGCGATCGACATCGGGGACGGCGACACACCTGCGACTAATCTCAGTCCTGCCTTTGAGCAGACGGCCGCCTTCAAGTGGCTTCAAGACAACGCCGTGCGCTTTAATTTTGAGCTATCGTTTCCCAAAAACAATCCTCAAGGCGTGACCTATGAACCGTGGCACTGGCGATTTGTGGGCGATCGCCAAAGCTTAGAAACCTTCTACAAAGCCAGAGGAAAGTAGGAGGAACTCGATCGGGATCAACCCTCAAATTAAATAAGAAGATTTTCTTTAATAAATTTACCCGGCTGTCTCCATCGAGAGTTCTGAAAGTCAAAGTCCCCCAGAATTGGGGGAAGGGGGCTTCCCAAGTTTGGTAACTTCTTTGCTAGAAATCTCCTAAGTCCATTATTTAACAGTTTTCTTTTCGGCTAGATCAAAATTCTTTTTATGAACCAAACTGCGCTCAACTTGGTCGCGATTTCGATTTTTGCGATGACTGTCTCGACGATTTTGGGGCCGTTGATTCATTTGCCGCCTGCAATTCCCGCGATCGCCACGTTCACTGTTCTCGGTCTGGCTACACTGGATTCCTTCACCTGGCAGGGGCGGGGAGGAACGATCGTGCTGGATTGGTTGGCGAGTTTTTCTCCGGCGCATCGGGCACGAGTGGCGCGACATGAAGCGGGGCATTTTCTCGTCGCCCAACAGTTGGGAATTCCCGTCACGGGCTATACATTGAGCGCTTGGGAGGCGTTTCGTGCGGGGCAACCAGGACAGGGAGGCGTACAGTTTGACACACAGGAATTAGAAGAACAGCTTCAGCAAGGAAAACTATCGGCGCAACTGGTCGATCGCTACTGTACGGTTTGGATGGCGGGCGGCGTAGCAGAAACGTTGGCGTACAAAACGGTAGAGGGCGGAAATGATGATCTGCAAAAGCTTCGCATGACGCTGGCTCAATTGCGACTTCCCGATTCTCAAATTCAGCAAAAAGAACGGTGGGCGGCACTCCAGGCAAAAAACTTGATCGAACAAAATCAAGAGGCTTACGATGCGCTGGTGGCGGCGATGGAAGAACGGCGATCAATTGAGGACTGTCGGCAACTGATCCGCGCCAAAATAGAAGAGTAATTCTTTGCAATTGGGAGGTGACAAATGGTACAAACTCCAAACAAAACAATCACGTTAGAAGAATTTCTGAAGCTACCCGAAACCAAACCAGCCAGTGAATATATCAACGGTGAAATTATTCAAAAACCGATGCCTCAAGGAAAACACAGCATCCTTCAGACAGAGCTTTGTCCTGCTATTAATAGGATTCTAAAGCCGCAAAGAATTGCTCATGCTTTTTCGGAGTTACGCTGCGTATTTGGAGGACGAGCGATCGTTCCTGACATTTCAGTTTTTACCTGGAGTCGAATTCCAAAGGATGTAAATGGAGAAATTGCCAACGTTTTTGAACTGGCTCCTGATTGGGTAATTGAAATTCTTTCACCTGATCAAAGCTCAACCAAAGTCACTAAAAAAATTTTGCACTGCCTTGATCATGGATGTTTGATGGGTTGGCTAATTGATCCTAGCGATCGAGCCGTCATCGTCTTTTCTTCTAATCAAAAACCTCAGCTTTTTGACGAAGCCGATCAGGTTGTATCTGCTCCAGAATGGGCGGCTGAATTGCAGCTAACTGTTGGGGAATTATTTGGCTGGTTACAGTTGAGTTAGCCCAAATGGAATGACAAAAAATGGTACAAACTTCCGCCAAAACAATCACGCTAGAAGAATTTCTGAAACTACCAGAAACCAAACCAGCCAGCGAATACATTGACGGTGAAATCATTCAAAAACCGATGCCTCAAGGTGAACATAGTGTCATTCAAAGTGATTTACTTTCTGCGATCGATGCAGTCGTGAAACCTCAAAAAATTGCTCGTGCTTTTCCAGAACTTCGATGCACTTGTGGGGGGCGAGCAATTGTCCCAGATGTTTCAGTTTTTACTTGGGATAGAATTTCTCGAAAAGAAAATGGAGGCATTGCTAATGTGTTTAGTGTGGCTCCTGATTGGGTAATCGAGATCCTTTCACCTGATCGAAGCTCAACCAAAGTCACTAAAAAAATTTTGCATTGCCTTGATCATGGCTGTTTGATGGGTTGGCTAATTGATCCTAACGATCGAGCCGTCATCGTCTTTTCTTTTAATCAGCAACCCCGAATTTTTGACGAAGTGAATCAAGCGTTACCTGTTCCAGAATGGGCGAGTGAATTGCAGCTAACTGTTGGAGAATTATTTGGCTGGTTACAGTTGAGTTAAGACAAACAAGAAACTTCCTGAATTAACGTCAGTTCGATGAGAGTGACTCACTTCGTTGTTCACGGCTTCTGCCCCCCAACCCCCCAATTTTGGGGGACTTTCAG
>NZ_JBJPHU010000190.1:0-7877 GCF_052939515.1 Phormidesmis sp. 146-33 | reverse complement strand
GGGGCAGAAGTGCTGAATAACGAAGCGAGAAAACTCCATCGAATTCACGTTAATTTAGCGACCTTTCTACGCCACTCTACAATACTCTCTTCCTCTCTCTCACACAGCGGATTAACACAATTCTCATCCCTCCTCGCGCAGCGGATTACCCCCAAAGGGGAAACAGATCATCGAAGTTCTCCCTCATGCCTCCTTCTAGCTACTCGTCAGCCTTGTCCAGTATTTGTCGTAGAGTTCCAAAACGGGCTTCTCTACGGGGGCGAGGGTTTCAGATCTGTCGAGAAGGTTTTTGGGCGGAAAGAGGCTCTGATTGTTTTGTAGGTTGGCGGGGAGTTGGTTAAAGGCGGCCGCGTTGGGTGTGGCAAAAAATAAGCGCTCTGTAACTCTGGCAGCAATTTCGGGCTGTAGCATAAAACTGATCCAGGCATAAGCCCCATCGGGATTGGGAGCGGTTTTGGGAATAACCATTGTGTCGCTCCAGAGCGAAGTGCCACTGCTGGGAATGACGTATCTCAGTTTGGGACTCTCACTCATCACGTTGACGGCATCGGCTGAGTAGCCCATTGAGAGTGATAAATCTCCGGCGATCAGCTGATCGCGCCATGCGTCAGAGGTGAAGGTGGCGATCGCGGGTTTGAGTTCCATCAAGCGATCGAAGGCTTGTTTGATCTGCTGGGGATCGGTGGAGTTGTAGGAATAACCGAGCGATCGCAGCGTGGCCCCCATGACTTCGCGCATATCATCTAGCAAAGTCAACCGCCGAGACAGCTTATCTTTGTTTTCCCAGAGGTAGTTCCAATCGGTGGGCGGCTCGGTTATTTTGTCGCTGTTGTAGATCAGTCCCGTCGTTCCCCAACTTACAGGCACACTGTAGCGATTGCCAGGATCGTGAACGGACTGCTGAAAGCGGGGCAAAATATTGCGAATGCCTTCGAGTCGATCGTGCTCTAGTTCGCTGAGATAGCCCAGCTTCACCATCTGAACCACTTTGTAGTCAGAAGGATAAATCACGCTGTAAGTTCCGGCTTTGCCCGCTTGAAACGTCGCCAGCATCGTCTCATTAGATTCAAAAATATCAGAGATGACTTTGATGCCCGTTTGCTGCCGGAAGGCATCGATCAAAGCTTGATCAACATAGCTTGACCAGGTGTAAATGTGCAGTTCATCTGACGCGCCTCGTCTCACCTGATCGGTTTGCACCTTAGCTAACGTCCACCCACAGCTTGAGAGCGCCATTGTGGAGGCAGCCGCGATCGAGCTTTGCAAAAAACGGCGACGACCCTTTAAAGATGGGCGGTGAGATAAAAAGTCAGTCATGGCAGCCATCCGCTTTAAAAATTGAACTCTCGCTAGATTCAGTTAACCTGGCAAAGCAAGACAGTCGCTGGCATCCCAGTAGAGAAAGATCGGCGTATCGGCAGAAGGAACATTGAGCGCGTTGGGCTGACGGACAGTGAGGTAATCGCCCGATCGCAATTGCACAACGTAATGCACATGGGTTCCCAGATACATTACATTTTGTAATCGACCTTCAAAGCAGTTGGTCTGGTCATCAAAGGGATCTAAACTGAGATTCACTTTTTCTGGCCGAACGCTAACGACAACTGAGCCAGAAGTTAGAGGTTGACCGCTCACGTCTGAGGGCTGCACGTTCATTTTTAGTCCTGACTCGGTTCTGATCCATAGCATCGCGGGGTGTGCGCCTTCGATTTTGCCGCGAAACAGGTTGGTGTCGCCGATAAAGTCAGCCACAAAGGAGGATTGAGGACGATCGTAGATCTGGCTGGGTGTGCCAATTTGTTCGACTTGACCTTCGTGCATGACAGCAATGCGATCGCTCAGACTCAACGCTTCTTCTTGGTCGTGGGTCACCATCACAAAGGTTAAACCCAGTTCGTGATGCAAGTTAGACAACTCAACCTGCATTTCTTTTCGCAATTTCAGATCCAACGCGCCCAGCGGTTCATCTAACAACAAGACCATCGGACGGTTTACCAGCGCTCTGGCCAAAGCAACTCGCTGCTGTTGACCGCCAGACATTTGATTGGGCAAGCGATTAGCAAAACTCTCCATCTTGACCAGTTTTAGAACCTCTCGCACCCGATCCTGAATTTCACTTTTGCTGCGGTGCTTGATTCGTAGCCCAAAGGCGATGTTTTCCCAGACCGTCATGTGGCTAAACAGCGCATAGCTTTGAAACACTGTGTTGGCAGGTCTGCGGTAAGGCGGAACATTCAACATCGACGTTCCGCGAATCAGGACATCTCCCGCAGTCGGGGCTTCAAATCCGGCAATCAGCCTCAAGGTGGTTGTTTTTCCACAGCCAGAGGGGCCGAGAATACTAAAGAATTCCCCTCGGTAAATACTGAGATCAACCCCTCGGACGGCCGCCTCTCCGTTAAACACCTTAAACACCTTTCGCAGCTCAACATCAAGCCCAACGTTGATGCCTGAAACTTGCTGATTCTGCGTTGCCGTCTGAGACATAGTGACGATTTCCTGGTGAAACTGGAACTGTGAGGCTTGAGCCTTATTTGAGCTTTAGACGAGGGGATTTGAGCGATTAAGGGGTTATCGTCTCTCCATCAAAACGCTAAAAGTCAAGGGCCTAAGCAGAACGATCGGTAAATTCAGGTCTGGCTTATTTTACCCATTGAACCCGAAACAAGTAATCTGAAACAATGCCCGATCGAGCAATCAGGTAACATTATCTAAAGAAACGTTGAAGAGCCTGTATTGATTTGGCGTTATTTTGTCAGTGATTAGCCCTAGAATGCCTGATTTTGTCAGTAAATACCCCATATCGTCATACACTTTTTGGGCTGTCCATTCTTGATTGATGTTGTTTCAGTTGCGGAATCTATGACTTTGTTGCAACCTTCTCCAGCTACGATCGCTCATCAAAAAAATCCTCGCAGTGTGGGGCGGCGCAACCAGGCGTTGATTCTGATGTCGGCGGTGGCGGTGATGGTGGTTGGAGGGCTGGGAAGTCGGATCGCCTACCTGCAACTGGTACAGGGCACTCAAAATCGAAAGCTGGCCGAAAATAACCGGATTCGACTCCTGCCCAAACAGCCTGAACGGGGAAAGATTCTCGATCGCAAAGGCAAAATTCTCGCAGGCAGTCGGCTGTCACACTCGGTTTTTCTCTGGCCCCTTGCTAAAAAGCGTGGAGAATGGGACAGAACCCTGGAGCGGATTTCACAGATTCTTCACATTCCCGTCGCAGATATCCAAAAGCGGCTCGCAAGCGAAGGCTACAACTCGCCCTATCGAGTTCGCATCGCACGGGGCATTAGTCCCCAAAAGGTGACGGCGCTGGCCGAATACGCGGCTGAGTTAGATGGCGTTCAAGTTGATGCCGAAGCGGTTCGCAACTATCCCAATGGCGACTTGGCAGCCCATGTGATTGGCTATACGGGAGAGATGAGCGACGAGTCTCTAGAGCGCCACAAGCACGAAAATTATCGCCTGGGAGACGTGATTGGTCAGATGGGCATTGAGGCGGCGAGAGAAAAAGATTTGCGCGGAGAGTGGGGCGGTCAGCAGGTTGAAGTCGATGGTGCGGGCAATGTGGTCAAAATTCTCGGCGAAAAGCAAACCCACGCGGGAAAAGATGTGGCGCTGACGATCGACCTTGATCTGCAAAAAGCGGCCGAAACGGCGTTGGGAAATCGCAAAGGCGTAATTGTGGCGCTTGACCCCAACAATGGGGCAGTTTTGGCAATGGTCAGCCGTCCCGCATTCGATCCCAATCTCTTCTCGACGCGCATCAGTGACAGTCAGTGGCAACGGTTGCAGAGCGCCGATCATCCGTTTGTCAATCGTGCCCTTCAAGGCTATCCGCCTGCCAGTACGTTCAAGATTGTGACGACGGCTGCGGGGATTGAGTCAGGTAAATTTTCGCCCGATACGGTTTTGGCGACTTCGGCATCGATTAGAGTCGGGGGCATTGACTTTGGCGACTGGAACCACGCTGGATTTGGGCCACAGGGCTTTGTGGGGGCGCTGACCTGGAGTAGTGACACCTTTTTCTATCAGATTGGGATGGGTGTAGGCGATCGGACGCTGATTCAATGGACGCGGCGCTTTGGCTTTGGGCAAAAAACCGGGATCGAGTTGGGAGACGAAGAAGCGGCTGGGCTTGTCCCCGATGATGCCTGGAAGCAAAAAGAAATTCGTGAAGGCTGGTATCTGGGCGACACCGTGAACATGTCGATCGGACAAGGCTATCTGCAAACCACGCCGCTTCAGGTTGCCGTTATGTTTGCGATCGCGGCCAACGGCGGCTACCGCGTCAAACCTCACCTGCTGCAAGACAATCAATCGGCTCAACACTGGCGCGAACCCCTGAACCTCAAGCCCGAAACGATTCAGATTCTCCAGGATGGGCTAAAGGGCGTAGTCAATGGCGGAACGGCAACAGCGGCCTTTAGTGGGACAGATCTGGCGATCGCGGGCAAAAGCGGCACCGCGGAGGATTTTGGACGCGAATCTCACACCTGGTTTGGGGCATTTTCTCCGGTTGATAAGCCCAAAATTGTCGTGGTTGCCTTTGGTGAAAATTCGGGTGGGGGGGGCGGTTCGTTTGCGGCTCCGATGGTGCGTCAGGTGCTAGAAGCCTATTTTCACCCCGACAAAGCCAAAAAGCAGGCGGCCGAAGTGGTGGCCGCTCCCAGAGATTAAAGGACTAATATTGAGAGACTACGCCCCAACGAGGCAGATGACACAGACAAAGCTGAGAATGACGTTTGAGGAGTACCTGACCTACGACGACGGGTTAGGGACTCGCTTTGAGCTAGTGAAAGGGGAATTAAGGCCCATGAGCTTAGGAACGGGCAAGCATGGCAAAGTTATCAAGTTCCTGGATGACTGCTTGAATGCAGAGATAGCGCGGATGAATCTTGGTTGGACTTCGCAGCGCTTTACCGTAGGCATTCAGTCTCCAAGAGGCAATCGTTGGGATACTTGTCGGATTCCTGACATTACCGTCCTACCTATCGAGCAGTGGAATGCGATGGAGGAGCGAGAGGCCATTATTCGCGCCCACGAGCAACCGCCAAAGTTGGTGATAGAGGTCGTCAGCCCCTCTACTGCGATCGACGACTATCGAACCAAGCGCACGGAGTACGCTGTGTTAGACATTTCTGAATACTGGATTGTTGACCCGCTCAAATTACAAGTAACAGTCTGCACATTGCAAGATGGCGCTTACGATGATCAAGTGTTTCAGGGTGATGAGCCGATCGTCTCTGCCGTTTTCTTAGACTTGAAATTGACAACTCAACAAGTCTTGAGTACCTGACCTTTATCAAGGTTCTCGTCTGATTGCGTCAGGGACACCCACCGGGGAGAAGCCTGCGATCGCTTTCAAAGCCTGCATTCTCATCAGTTCTGTAAAGCTCAGTCCCCGGCCTTCGAGTTGGGCGACCAGTTCAATCGCAGATAGCAAGCTTCGAGCCGCCTCTGTTTCGCTGTATCCTCGACGTTGAGCGACTTTTAGCGCCGTTTCATCTGCGTCTAACTCGATACGAGAACTGCGATTGCTGCGCCAAATTTGAGACAGGGAGATCGCGCTCAAAGCACTCGCGGCCGCAACCCCAACAAAATCGTGCTGTATCACCTCGACTCCGACTCCGATCGCACCTGCCGCAACCAGACCCAGATTGACATTCGGCTTGAGCCATTTGACCGCACTCAGCCAGCCCACCATTCGCAGTAATAATAGATCGCGCTGAGGACGAGACAGCCGACTCCAAAAATCAAAATTGATATAAATCGGACGATCGCGCACCCAGGGCATCGGAAAGGGCGCATCAATCACCGATCGCTGTTCTGGCTTGCTAACCAGCTTAGTGACCATCCGCCCAGACGCGGGCATGAGGTCTAAAAGACGACGAAGTTCTGGCTCAGGGTTCATCATGTTCTGATTTTAGAGCAAGAAGCTGAGTTGACAGGCAATCTAGCTTACCTTGGGCGGGCCAAACTGCCTGTCGTGTAGGACTGTCCCAAAAACTACTGTCCCAAGAACAGCAAATCGGGAGCAACCGAATTGATCAAAATAAACACCGTCAAGACAGCACTCGTAAAGAGAACGGCCAAAACAGGTGCATTGGAAAGATATTTCAAGAAATTGGACATAGTAGCCTCCTAAGAACTGACTATCCTAGCGGGGTGAAACAGGAATTTTGGAATCGTCTTCTTGAAGTTCGCCACTGAGGATTTCCTTCACAAAGATCAACGGCCAAAGCAACGCAGACGCAAAAGATCCGATGGCCACAGGCACATCAATTTGGATTTCTTTGTATTCGTTGTTGCCATTTTTGTGAACGGTTTGCAAATAGTTGCGACCTGCCCAGCCGAGCCAGCCAGACAGATACAAAAACAGCAAACCTGGAATGATGAATTCTCCAGCGTGGTTAACGCGACCATCTGCGATCAAATGAGGCAATCCATCCTCTTTACCGCAGAGCAAGCCTGCATCGGCGTATTTTTGAAGACGAGCCTTGGCGTTAGCGTTTACGGAGTCTTTGACTCGTTGGGCCAAAACTTCTGATTGTCCACAGGGAACGAGAAGTCCTGAAACATCCGATTCGAGCGCAGAGGCAGACGGGGTAAACCCAAGCCAAAGGGCGAGAACGAGAATTAGAGCAAACAATCGTTGCATGAAATTGTTTCCCTTTGTTGTGTGCAAAGTTTTTAGTATCGAAGCGATCGAGCGTTTCTAAAGCGAAGTTTTGCCAAAACTCAGTTCTCTAATTATGGGAATTAGAATCGCCCAGCTCAAGCAATAAGCTACGCTGAGATAGCCCATTCCTTCCAAAAATTACCAGCAAATGGCAACGGTTTTAGCAATTGAAACAAGTTGTGACGAAACGGCGGTCGCGATCGTAAAGAATCGTCAAGTTCTCAGTAGTATTGTCTCGTCTCAGGTCGCCATTCATCGCCAGTATGGGGGAGTCGTGCCCGAAGTGGCTTCTCGCCAGCATGTGGAAATTGTCAATCAAGCGATCGCTCAATCTCTAGAGGAAGCAACCCTACAGTGGTCAGAGATTGACGGCATTGCAGCCACTTGCGCCCCTGGTCTGGTCGGTGCCTTACTCGTGGGTTTGACGGCCGCCAAGACGTTAGCCCTGATTCATCACAAACCGTTTCTCGGTATTCATCATCTCGAAGGACACCTCTACGCTTCTTATCTGAGCGACCCAACCTTGGAACCCCCTTTTCTCTGTTTGCTGGTTTCTGGGGGGCACACCAGTTTGATCTACGTCAAAGAGTGCGGTCTGTACGAGATTTTGGGACAAACCCGTGACGATGCGGCGGGAGAAGCGTTTGATAAAGTGGCTCGGCTGATGGGGTTGGGGTATCCGGGTGGCCCGATTCTCGATCGCCTCGCTTCCCAGGGCAATCCCAAAGCCTTTCCGCTTCCAGAGGGGCAGGTCTCTCGACCAGAAGGCGGCTACCATCCCTATGATTCCAGCTTTAGCGGACTCAAGACGGCCGTGCTGCGATTGACTCAAAAACTTCAGCAAACCGAGCAGCCCTTACCTGTAGAAGATCTGGCCGCAAGTTTTCAGGCAACCGTGGCGCGGGCCCTGACCAAACGAGCGATCGCTTGTGCATTGGATTATGGCTTGACGACGATTGCGATCGGGGGTGGCGTGGCGGCCAACAGTGGTCTGCGTCAACATCTACAAGCGGCTGCGAGTCAGCACAATCTCAAGGTAATGTTTCCCCCGATGAAGTATTGTACTGACAATGCCGCGATGATCGGCTGTGCGGCGGCAGAACATTTGGAGCGAGGGCACACGTCGCCCTTAACCCTGGGAGCGCTGTCAAGACTACCCGTTTCAGAGGTGATGAAGCTGTACCAGAAG
>NZ_JBJPHU010000189.1:0-7970 GCF_052939515.1 Phormidesmis sp. 146-33 | reverse complement strand
GTATTGGTCAATACCCGTACTCACTTGATTCATCCCTTTGTTCAGCAACGCCCAATTTTCTAGTAGTTATCTTCAAAGTTCCTGCGATCGTTTTAATCAAGGGATGAGGTACAGGTCTTTCTGTGATGATGCGAGAAATTTATTCAGCAAGGCGACTCACTTTAATCCAGGCTTGCTGAAATCGCATCTATGGAGATAATGGTGTCTTGTCTTGCGCCATTGGTGAAGAATGCTGACCTGGTTGCCTAAAACAACAGAAATTCGGCGGTTTAAGTGGGTCATTCTCTTGGGAGTGATTTGCTTGAGCTTTGCGGTATGGCTGTTTGCTCAACCGGGAGTCAGTCAGGAAGTGGACGCGCTCAAACAGCAGCAGCAACAGATTGATCAACAGCGATCGTTGATTCAAAAAGAGCGCGATCGCTTACAAAAACTCGAACAGTCTGCCCAAACCAACCTCAAAGGACTTCGCAAAAATATTCAGGCGACGGCGGCTCAGATTCAACTCGGCGAAGCCAGACTCAACACGGCCACTCAGCAACTCAAAAAGCTAGAAGTTTCGCTAGAAGCGACCGAGAAGATTTATCGCACTCGCCAAAGTTCGACAATTTCTCGCCTTCAGTTTCTTCAGCGTCAGCAAGGAAGTCGCGGGTGGGCGGTATTGTTGCAAAGTCGCAATCTGAATGATTTTCTTGATCGCCGCTATCAACTCAAGCGGATCTTTCAAGCCGATCGCAAAATTCTCGCTAGCCTGAAGACGGATGCCGATCGCCTCGATCGCAAGCGTAGCCAGATCGAACAGCAAAAAAACGACATTGCTCTCCTGACTCAACAGCTACTCGCTCAAAAATCAGAATTTGAGGCACAGGCTGATTATCAAAAACAAGTCGTGGAGCGATTAAAGAGCGATCGCACTGCCCTCGAAGCCGCCGAAGCGCAACTGGCTCAAGATTCTAAAAATATTGGTGAACTGATTCAAAAACGAGTCGCCGCAGCCCGTGCCAAAGACGGCATTGTAGTGCTGGGAACGGGCGTGATGGGCTATCCCAGTGATGGCGAAATTACGAGCAGCTTTGGGTGGCGAGTGCACCCGATTTTGGGCTATCAGCGCTTTCATTCGGGGGTTGACTTTGGAGCGGACTATGGGGGTGTGATTCGAGCGGCCGATCGCGGAGTCGTGATTTTTGCGGGCTGGTACGGCGGCTATGGAAACGCAGTAATCATCGACCACGGCAACAATATCACCAGCCTTTATGGACACTCCAGCGAACTCTACGTCTCAGAAGGGCAGTCGGTCGAACGAGGACAGCCGATCGCCGCCATTGGCTCAACCGGACTCTCAACCGGGCCACATTTGCACTTTGAAGTCCGGCAAGCCGGGGAGCCTGTCGATCCGATGGCTTACTTTTAACCATTGCCCTCATCAAAATTGCGGAATGTTGAGTTTTTTGTAGAGATAGCGAGTTGCGATCGAAAGTTTTTACTTTCTGTCCACTTTGAGGATTAGAATGATGAGCCACTGACCGGAAGGCAGTTGTTTTAAAGGTGAATTCGATCCGAGTCCTTCGCTTCGCTAATCAGCACTTCTGCCCCCCAAGCTGCCAATTTTGGCGGACTTTCAGAAAAGATCTCTGGTTCAAAGTTCCTGACTGGTGGGAATTTGGAGGCGTTCTCAGAGTCGCAAGCAAAGCGAAAGATGGAATTGAATTCTCGTCAAAAAAGGTGTGAGCGCAGATGGACTTTGTGACAATGACCAAAATTCACCACCATGAACGCGCAATTGAGACCGTCCCAGCAGAGTTTGAACACGCTGGGGAGCCTACTAATGGGCGCAGCAATCTTGTTTGCTTTGCCTGCCCAACCTCAAATGATCGTGCCTCAAGCTACCGCCGCCGCTAGAGTCAAACAGCGCGAACAGCAGGTACAGCAGATTCGTCCCGATCGCTACGACCTCACCCGCTACCCCGTCACCGACGCAAACGAACGCTACTGGCGCAATCTCCTCTGGTCAACTGCGATCACCGAACCTCAATCCGCCGTAGTTGACAAGACGATCGCTCAGATTCTCTCGCTCACGACTCGACGGGGACTTTCTAGCGCTCAAAGCAGAACGATCGAAATGGCGATGCAGGTGGGCACTCAGCTTTATCTGAGCAATCCGACTCAGTACGAAAGCATCCAGCAGCAGTTTCAGCAAACCATTGAACGGAGCAGCAACGCAGAATGGGCGGCGATGTCGCTGTCAGCTTTGGCGCAGAGCGGTGCAGAGCGTGAACCTCGCAAACAGTGGAGCGATCGTCTTCAACAACGCTTTCCTCAATGGCGCAACAATCCGCATTTATTCACAACGCTGCAAAGCCTTGATCGTCCCAGCGTGACTCCACCCCTCAAAGATTTGCTCAACTGGACGATCGCGCCTGGTCAACTTCACATGTATGTAATCTGTCGCCCCGATCGCGGTACGCTCTGCCAAACGGTTCTAAAAGATCGTCGCGGTCAGTTTGTGCGAGAAAAAGGGGAATTGTGGTCAGCGCCACTATTGACGCGATCGCTACATGGGTTAGCCAGCATCTTTACTCGTGGGCAAACGCCTCAAGGCATCTATCGCATCGAGGGCAGCATTCCTCAACCAGATACCGAATTTTTTAGAGCCTATGGCACCTTTCCACTGGTCAATTTGTTTGTGCCGTCTGAGCCGGGAGTGAAAGCGTTCTTGCCCGATCGTCCCGGTCAGATTCGCGGATTGTCAGCCTATCGATCGCTTCTGCCTCCTTCGTGGCGCAATGATCTGGCGATGCAGCAAAGCTATTGGGCAGGGAGAGTGGGTCGCGGGCTATTTAGAATTCATGGCAGTGGAGAAGCGCCCACTTTTTTTACCAACAACAGTCGCTATCCCGCAAGCGCTGGGTGGAATCCGACGATCGGCTGTCTCTCGGCTTTAGAACTTTATGATCAGACCGGGCAACTTCAGCAGGCAGACATGCCCAAAATTTTGAATGTGCTCACAGCGACGGGTGGACGAAACTTTACAGGGTATTTAATCGTGGTAGAAGTTCCGGATTTAGCCAACAAACCCATTGCGATCGAGGAAATTGAGGCGATCGTAAATCCGTAAGGTTTTCAACAAATTCATCGAATCTTGTCAGCGCAGTGCAAATTACGCCAATTTACTGACTTGATCGAAAAGATTTGGGCGATGTGACCCATAGCACCTCAAAATCGCCCCAAAATCAGTTAGATCTAGCAGTGAAGTTGCTGAAACTGATTATGAACTTTTCTCGCTGGACAAAGTTTCTTCCTTTAAAACGCGGGCCGCTAAAATCCAGATGGAACCGATTCATTCTCATCAGCCTTCCGCTCTTTGTGCTGACGATCGCCCTCACCGTCTCATCGTCAAATCGGCTACTGGTGAATGGCATGTCTCAGGTGCCACTGTTCAACCTTGCCGGATTAAATCCTCTAGCTGCCAAAACATTCTCCCCGATTCTCTCTAGCTTTGACATTTCGCTGAAGTCTTTGTGTCGTCAAGGCAACTCGCTGGGCTATCAAGCGGCTACCGCGATCGGCGATCGTTCGATTCGCGATGCTAATTCGAGCGGCAGTTTAGAACCCCTTGCCCCCGGCTGGAAAGACAAGCTCTCGGCTCCTCCGTTTCCTCAAATTCACGGGCGGGCGCGTTTGGCAAAAGTTCCGGTGATGATGTATCACGACATCATTGCCGAAAAGCAAGTTTTCTTTGACGTTACGCCCGAAGAGTTTGAGTCTGCGTTGCAGTTGATTCAAAAAAATGGGCTGACTCCGATTAGTTTGGATCAGCTTGTCGAGCATTTAAAGACGGGAATCCCGCTGCCCAAAAAACCGATCGTTCTGACTTTTGACGACGGCTATCAGGGTCACTACAAATTTGTCTATCCGTTGTTAAAGAAGTACGGCTATCCGGCTGCGTTTGCGATCTACCCTGCCAAAGTCGGGACGACAAAGGGACGATCGAGTGTCACCTGGGAGCAACTGCGCGAAATGGTTGCTGACCCGTTGGTAACGATCGCTTCTCACAGCGTGACCCATCCTCTCGATTTGCGGGCGCTGTCTGATGAGCAACTCAAAAAAGAACTGGTCGAGTCAAAAAGTACGCTAGAGAAAGAACTGGGACAAGCGATCAAGTATTTTGTCTACCCATCGGGCAAAAATGACGATCGCGTGCAGCAAGGCATTCAGCAAGCTGGGTACGAAGCCGCCTGGACAATGAATGACGAAGAAACTCGGTTTGCAGAAGATTCAGAAAATTTGCTGACCATCGATCGCATTGGTCAGTCTGAGTTAGCTCAAGTCATCGAAAAAGCCGATGGTGGCCCGCCGCTCACCTTTTTGGGCAACAGCGCCCTCAACTTCTACGCCCCCGTGGAATTGACTCGCAAGACTTCTAGCCAAGTGCCGCTAATTTTTGCATCGGGTGGCAGACCGATCACGATTCACGCAGACAGCCGCTACCAGGTTTCTGAAATTATTGAGGGGACGAGTGCGATCGCGGCCGTCGATGGCGGATTTTTCTCACTCGAATCGGTGGATTCCAATATTATGATTGGCCCCGTTTTTAGCCAAAAGACAGGAAAGTTTGTGCCAGGAAATCCCAAAGAACTGCCGTTGCTGAAAAACCGTCCCCTGGTCTTGATCAACGCCAACACGGTGAAGTTTATTCCCTTTGACCACACCCGTCACAACACACAAGCTGCGATGGAAGCCGAACTGCCTGGGTTGACCGATGCTTTTGTTGCGGCGGGTTGGTTGGTTAAAGACGGGCAGCCTCAAGACGCTCAATCCTTTGGCAAGCTATATGGATTTGATGCAGAACGCGATCGGGCCTTTTGGGGCGTAGATTGGGCTGATCGTCCGGTTGTGGGCGTTTCTGGCGATTATGTCAACTCGGTCAAATTTGGGGAAGCGCTGAGTGGGGCGGGTTTGCGAGATGCGATCATGCTTGATTCGGGGGCGAGTGCGTCTCTGGCTTACCAGGGCGAATCGATGATGGGCTACACGCCGCGTCCGGTGCCCCATGTCGTCGCGCTATTGCCCCCTGAGCCAGTCGAGACAGCTTGTGATGTGACCTCTCAAAAGCCTTGATTGCAGGTGAATTTGATCAAATCCTTCGCCGCGATTTTCTGTTCAAAAACGCCTCCTAAATTCCCGCTGGGACTTTGAAACTAGAGATCTTGTCTGAAAGTCTCTCAGAATTGGCAGTTTGGGGGGCAGAAGTGCTGAACACCGCAACGAAAAGACTTTATCCGACATTTCTGACATTCATCAGGTCTAGCAAAACGACTTCGAGTTGTTCGGTGGCTGTGATTTGGCTGAATTTTGAAAGGGCGCGTTGTTGTCCCGCTTGGGCGATCGCTCCCCACCTTTCTCGATCGTTCACCAGCGACGATAGCACTTCTGCCAGTTCAAACGGATTCTCTGACTCAAATAGCAGGCCGTCCTTTCCCGGTTCTGCAACGACTTCTTGAGCGCCCCCGGTGCCACTTGTGACCAGCGTTAACCCGGCTGCCATTGCTTCAATCTGACTGATACCAAAGGGTTCTGGGAAGCGGGACGGAAACACCAAGACATTGTGGGTTTGATACAGTTCGATCAGGTCTTGTCGAGACAGCGCGCCCACAAATTGCACCGTTTGCATTCCTTCTGACTGAACAAACCGTTTCAGGGCTTCGACAAAATCAGGCTGGAGAGAACCCCCTGCGATCGTTGCCCTAAATTCAACGCCCATCTCCTGAAGCATCGATAAAGCCTCGATCAGCACATCTGCGCCCTTATAAGGAGCCACCAGACTCGCGTAGGCAATATGAAGACGATCGCGCTGGGGCAATTTTGCTTGATAAAAGGCCTCAACCTCTGCACCAGGATAAATCGTCTTCGTTGTCTCAGTTGGATATCCCGCCGCTTGCAGATTTTTTCTGACCCAATCGCTACAGGTGATCAGCCGAAACGTTGATTGGTATGGGGTTTGGTCGGCCTCATAGTTGGGTTTGTCATTCATTAAGTAATGAGCAACAGGTACGTTTGCGGCTAACAACTGCCCTAAAATCTCAGTATCGTATTGCAAAAAATCGAGATTGCCCGCCAGACAAACATCAGGACGAAAGGACTGTAGATGTTGAGCAAGAACGGCTTGATTTTGACTCACGATCGCATCCAGCAATTCTTCTGATCGCCACTTTGGCCCTTGAGAAGTCCATTCACCTAGAAGTGAGAAACAACGCTCGATCGTGGGTTCTGTGTATTGACTGGGATGAGAAGCCGAAAAACTTGGGGTGTCGCTTGTTAGAACTAAAACCCGGTGTCCTTGATGTTGAAACAATCTGGCAAAGTCAGCGATCGATCGTTCATAGCCCCCCAAAATCTGCGGCGGATAGAGATTTGTGACTACCAAAATTCTCATAAGAAGAACGCCCTATTTAAAGAAAATCTAAAGTCCAGGGTCTATGTCAGTGTCTATCTAATGTCTGACTAATGTCTAATCTCGGTTTAACCCCAGACTCAACGTAGATTGCCCACATCTGTTCGTAGGCGTTTTCCATCTCACGGGTAAATTGTTTTGCGTTCCACAGTGGCGCAGTGTGTTTGGATTGTTTCAGCTTCCAGCTAACTTGTTGGCGTAGAGCCGCATCTTGCCCCAAACGAACGCCCCATTCTACATATTCTGCATCCGTCCAGGCGATGCCTTCTGTGATGCCTGCATTTTTGAGCATGGTGTAGCTGTTGCGGGCGGCAAACTGGTTGCCCACTCTTGTGACTAGCGGAATTTCCATCCAGAGAGTTTCGAGCGTGGTCGTTGCGCCATTGTAGGGAAAGGTGTCGAGAACGATGTCAGCGATCGCCAAATTGGCCCGATGAATGGCTTCTGACGCGACGTTGGGGAGAAACCGAAAGCGATCGAACGCCACACCTTCCTCGTCAGCAAGTTCTTGAAAGAAGGTCTGGACGGCTTTTTGATCGGCTAATCCTTTGACCAAAAAGTAGCTGTTGGGCACCTGCCGGAGAATTTTTATTTGCAGTTTTGCCGTCTCTCGGTGACGCTTGTAGCCCCGTTGGGCACTCAAAAAAACCACCGCATCGGCAGGAATGTCTAACTCATCGCGCCTCACCGTCGGAAGGCCAATCTCAAACCCCTCGACCGCAACGTAGGTCTGAGGCAGCCGCCAAATCTTCTCGACGTAATACTCATCAGCCGCTTGGGGCAACACATAAGGGTCAGCGATGTAGTAGTCGATCGTAGACATTCCTGACGCATCCCACCCCAGCCAAGTCACTTGCACAGGGGCAGGTTTGAGGGCAATCACTTCGCAGGTAATGTCTAAAGTAATGCTGTCTAAGTCGATAAGAATGTCGATGTCGTCTTGAGAAATCTGGTCAGCAATGTCAAGGCTACTGGTCTCCATCAGACGCGCATAGTCAGCGACTTCAACGTACTGCGCCTGGAGGGAGTCGTTCATCTGCTTGTAGTTGACGAAGTAGAGATATAGCTCAAAGCGATCGCGATCGTGATATTTCATCAACCATCGGGCTAACCAACCGACCGAGTGGCTATAAAAGCAGTGACAAATATAGCCAATTTTGAGTTTTGGTTTCGTCGCGGCTTGAGGTTTGAGTGAGTGGCGCTGCTGGTAGCGATCGACCCGTTCTTGATAGCGTGACTGCATTTGGGTTCTGCAAATCTCTACGACCTGATTTTGTAGCCAGCGATTGCGCTGTGGCTCGTCGCGAAAGTAGGAGAAAAAGTAGTTGACAACCAGCATCCGCAGGGTCAACACAGAACTGATAGTCGCGGGCGGATTTTTGATCAGTTCTTCGAGCAGAGATTCGTGCGTTTTGAGGGCTGAAATCGCTTCTTGCCAGTAACCTCCGGCATTCATCAAGCCTCGGATCAGAGAATGGCTGCTGTAAACCCGATCGGGCACTGTGTCAGACAGTTCAATACA
>NZ_JBJPHU010000188.1:0-8040 GCF_052939515.1 Phormidesmis sp. 146-33 | reverse complement strand
GGATGTTACTATTATTCCTGCACAACTGGTACTTTATTTAATTGCAGATCCCTTATATCTTTGCCAAACTTCTTCACAGATCTCAGCCCACTGAGTCAGGACTTGCTGAGAAGGTGCAGTGTTCGGTGCTTTTTTAGCAGGCTCCTGCCCCCCAAAAGCGTCTTTAATCGATTCAGCAATCTCAAGTTGGTAAGCGAGTCTCAGTGAAGCATCCCACATTCCCTGCGTAACTAGTAAATCCATCATTCCAGCGATCTTAGGAGAATCGCCGCGAGTTGCATTTGGCGTGTGTAAGACTCGTTCTAACCATAATCCTAGCGTCGTTGTATCGATCGATTGTCCAAAAATCCACCAGGCGTTAAAGTCTCCATTGTGTGTGATGCGGTGGTTGACCATTTTGCGAGTGGACACCCAATGACCATTCTCCATGTGCCAAACGATCGCTTCTCTTGCGGGCATCCACTCATGCCAATGAGTCTCCAGAATCTTCGGCGGGCTGCTAGTACCGTAGCGATAGTGCCATACAGCGGTTATCGTGGAGTCTAGGGGCTGAATACCTGCCGCGATCGCTCTTCGCCTGATCGGAGCAAACGCAGCTTCTAGCGCCTGAGTCAGATTACGGCGTTTCCGGTTCACCACCTTTTTGCCGACAAACATCACCTGGTGCTCTTTGTTTTGCGCGACAACCAATCCGCCGCCTGCTTGCTCTCCCCGAATCTCAGTTTCATGACCCATTGTTTTAAATATTTTAACGACTTGCTTAGGTAACAGCGTCTGGCTATCTGTCTCAAGTCGTCTCCCGACAAATCCGAAATTACCGCACATCAGTTCGCACCTTCTCCAAAAGCGATCGACAACTCGGCACAACTTGTAGAACGATAAGTTGTGCCAAATGACACTCTTATTAATCAGGTGGGTGCTACTGCGATCGATTTATGCAGAATTTATCGCTACTGTAAGTGTTGACAACTGGGCTACTGTGTTGCAGGGGACTTTCACCCCATTAGATCACGCCCAGCATGGGCGTACACAATGTGATGGAGCGGCTAGTAGAGTTTTTCAGCTTCGTTTCAGTGGTATTTATCGCCGCTCATCTTCACCGTTGTGCTTACATCTTTGCGTAGATCTGTGACCCCAGAATCCGCTTTGGATCATCGCTTTTGATAAGCTTTGGGTGTCACCCCTGCCATCTGACGGAAGACTTTTGTGAGATGAGTTTGATTTGCAAAGCCGCAATCTAGAGCGATGTCGCTAATTGCAATTGATCGCTGTTTCAGTAATTGCTTGGCTCGTTCCACACGTTGTTGCATCAAATACTGATAGGGTGTAGTTCCCACGAATTGCTTGAAGGATCGGCTAAAGTGAGATTCGCTCATGCGGGTCAAAGTCGCCAAATCCAAAATCGATAAATCCTGTGTCAAATTCGCCTGCATATAATCAATGACTCGCTCCAACTGTGATTGGGATAAACCGTTGGCTTTGAACTCAGGCTTGCTGACTCCATAATTCTGCACTAAACGAGCGGCAAGCCCTGTTCTTAATGACTCGCCATACAACCTGCTAGACATACAGCCCGTTTGGATTTCCGTCTTGAGTGCGAGGGCTAATTGCTGGATGACCGGATCATCGATCGACACCTGTGGAATCAGTTCTACCTCACGCTGCATCAATTCCTGGGTGGTTTGATTCAGCAAGGTTGGACAAATTGCAATCACTGAAAATTCGACTTCTTGATCCCAGTTTGTCCAATGACTTAGAAATGCTGGGATAACATCGACGCGACCGTTGCCGTGGGCATAGTGTTTCAATTTGCCGTCCAAACGACGCTCTGCCCGAAAGCAACTTTTGGGGTCTGTAATCACCAGTGAATGCTGTAAAAGGCAATGCTCGATCGTCTGATAGGGAGGATGGCAGTAGTGGATAAAGGTCAACCCTTTCCACCCCGTATGATAGCTGGCGACTAGAGGTGTTTGTGGAAGCACCCGTACTACTTCCTGCGGGTTTGTCAGATCAAGTATGGAGGTTGCATGATTCACCATCGGCTTTACCCGGTCAAGATTTCACATCCCAAGCAGGATTGGGATAATTTTAGCAGAATTGGATGAGACGGCAGGTTGAGGCTAAGACTATTGTAGGGGATGTCTTACAAAGGTGATCTGTGGCGGGTAATGGGCAACGTTGTACGGCTTTCCTGTTTTAACGATATTCGGAGTGTGTGGTGAACGATCATGAGTCCAAATCAACAGTTTCTGCAAAATTTATACGATGCCTTCAACAACCGTGAGATTGAAACCATCATCTCGGTGATGCACCCGGACGTGAAATGGGCAAACGGGGTAGAAGGCGTTTATGGGCGCGATGCGGTGCGCGAATATTGGATTAATCAATTCAAAAGTATTCGAGTGAAGCTTGAGACGTTGAAATTCGAGACGGATGAAAGCAATCGAAATGTCGTTACTGCTCATCAAATCGTCAAAGATTTGCAAGGCAATTTGCTTGTAAATACAACAATTCAGCAAATCTTCACCATTGAGGATGGTTTGATCAGCCTTTACGAAATTGGCGAAACCGAAACCATCCAAGAGAAGATGGGTCTATCGGAATCATTATGCATACGTTCACCATAAACAGTCTGTAGGGGTTAAGAATTCTCAAAGCTCCTCAAATGCGTTAGCTCTTCCTAAATTTAGTGCTTGACTAGCATAACTCACCCGGTAGACCCGAAAAGTATCGCTTCGCATTCGCAACTTCGACAGCAAAATTTTGAAAGTCAACGAAGCGCAAGGTAGCCCGATCGAGATTTCTGCTGTGGTCGTGTGGCAAGTTCAAGATTCTGCCCAATCTCGCTTTGCGGTGGACAACTATGAGCAGTTTGTGGCAACCCAAAGCGAAACTGCGATTCGATCGCTTGCTCTGCGTTATCCTTACGATGCTGAGGCTGGAACTCCTTCTCTACGCGGAGTGCCTGACGAAATTATGCGGGCACTGCGTGAAGAACTACAGGCACGGCTCACGATCGCAGGCGTTGAAGTGTTGGAGGCGCGTCTGTCGCATCTTGCTTATGCGCCAGAAATTGCTCAAGTCATGCTGCGACGGCAACAAGCTCAGGCAATCATTGGGGCGCGTCGCCAAATTGTCGAAGGTGCAGTTGGAATGGTTAACGAAGCTTTAAAGCGGTTGAGCGAAGAACAAATTGTGAATCTAGACGAAGAGCGCAAAGCCATAATGGTGAACAATTTACTGGTTGTTTTAACCTCGGATCAAAATATTCAGCCTGTGCTGAACACTGGAACACCATACGCTTGAATTAAAGCTCAAACCAAGTGCTTGCTGATGAAAGGGTTGTGTCGCAAAGACTTCTTCTCAAACTATCTCATTCGCGGCATTGGTCGTGTCTGACTGATAATGCTGATGTTGGGATCGAAAGGCGTAGAAGCGTTAAATAGTGCATCAAACGCACGATGATCGTTAAGTATATGCGCTCTCAAAAATAAGCCGCTCGATTTCGCGATCGCGCTTGTCGCTGCTGCTTGATCTAAAGTCGGTCTGTTTGGGTCGCGGGCAGGATTATCTTCGTTGGTGATGCCGTAGTGATTCGCACCCTTGACCGTGATTAAAGCTTTAGGGGGATTGCGAATTTGATCATAAGTTCTTTGAGCATTAATTGGTGCAGCAACACCATCCAAATCGCCTTGAATTAACCCGATCGCGATCCCATGATTATTAATTGGCAACGCTTCGTTCGTTTGCTGATTTCGTAAATTAGCACCATAGAAGATACCTGCCTTTAGCTCCGGCGGGCGGGTGTAGCCTGGCGAGGAAAATCCCGGCACCTGGATGTCTTGCTGAGATGCCGTTAGTCCGACAGCTCCGCCAAACGAGTGCCCCAGCAATCCTAACTTGGTTGTATCTATGATCTTAAAGAGTGGTGACTTAGCATTTTGGTCTTCTACTTTCACCTGAGCCAAAACATCATTTACTTGATTTTGCTCAGAAAACAACCCAGTAACCGATTGATCATTTGGTCCTGAAAGTGTTCGCTCATGATTGGGAACGACCACCACAAAGCCATAACTTGCAACCTGCTTGGCGAAATTAGAGTAATCGGCTTTATCTACTAACGCACCCTGCAACAGAAGTACAATGGGAAATTCGATCGAATTACAATTTGATTTAGGTACCTGGGGAAAATAAACATCTGCTGGGTCTCCGTTGGCTGCGATCGTGGTCGTATATTGTCCAATCTTGTTGTAAAGATGATCCAAGCTAAAAGGCGATTTCGCTGGCTTGTTTTGATCAGCGCGAAACATGCCTACGCCTGAGCGACCGTCTGCCAATTTTGCCCAAACCGCAACGGAATCTTGGTTCAGACCTTTATTCAAAAAATCTAACTCGGTTACCGTTGATCCGAGTAGCCCATCTCCAGTCGCAATAATCTCTTGCTGTCCTATGAAAAGACCACTGCCGCCCGTATCAAAGTCTGCAAGATAAGCAACCGTTCCGCGATCGTTGATATCAACCCCTCGAAACGAACTAAAAGCACCACGACTATCAGCAATTTCGGTCAAATGATTGCCCTTTCCAGTCAATACCTCAATCTCTCCATCTGGTTTAATCGCAATAAATGCAACTGTTCCGAGATCGTTAATCGAAGAACCCACGCCCAAGAAACTAAACTCACCAGATAGGTCTGCAACCGTGCGAAGCGAATTGCCATCGCCGACAAAGATGCCTGCATCCGTCGGAGAATTTGCACCCCAAAATGCAACCTGATCCTTTTCATTGATCGCAGGTGCAGTCGGAATGGGCACACCTGTTGGGCTAAATTCAAACGTGGCGAAATTTGCCGTGGCTGCAATCGCTGTAAACGTGTAGCCTAGTTGTCTGCTTAAAATCATAGTTTTCTCCATAAAATCAAATTGGTTATGCCTGACTGATGATACTTACATTGGGAGCGGAGACAGGATCAGCTGTAAGTGAGCAGAAAATATGGCGCAATTTGTAAATGAGTGCCGCAATGGGTCAGTGCCACTCCAGCCCAGCTTCCTGGTCGCTGCTGAAGAGGTGGCTTTCGATCGCTTTGAGAGGAAGACTTGTGCATTGTTTCTGTTTAAGTAATGGTGAGGGACGATTTTGCTGCATGACTGCACACTATTGTTATGGGTACTAGAAGCTAAAAATTATGCAGTTTTGTTTATCAATCACAAGCGATTTCCATTTCTCTTTTACCTGTTTGAGGGGTTCCTCAACTTCGGAAGCATTAATCTCTTTGCCTGCTCTCATGATGGACAAATTGTAAAACGATCAAGTCTGCTTTTCTCACCAAGGCAGCCGTTGCACTTAATCTATTTTTTTTCAAAATTGCCCAGATTACTGCCTTATGGCATAAGCAAAACTACGTCTTATGGCATAGATGTACGCTGCATGAATCGATCATGGTATCACCCACTGAATTAGTAGAAATGCAATTTAGCGACACCTTACCTTGTAGAACGATAAGGTGCGCCGAGTTGTTGATCGCTTTTAGAGGATGTACCGACTGATGTACAGTAATTTTGGAGCTAGATGACCGCATCCACAGAGTTTATCTTTGGAGAGTACCCACAGATACATCAAACTGAGAAAGCATAGCAAGGTTCATCAAACTCTATTCTTTCGGAGTTAACGTATGGCTGCCATCAAAACAATGCTATTTCGTCAATTGTGGCTTTAGTTTTAAAACAGAGCCTAGTTCCCGTTACTATACTATTCAGCATAGTGTTGAATTATGCTCAAACAAATAATAAGCAATTCGAGCATTAAAAGAAGGGTATTTATAGTGAAGTACTTGCAGCTAAAATTGATTTAAGCGGCTGTGGGCTTATTTTTCCTGATTGTGGTGCTAGTCAAATGCTTTTGTCTAGCATCTTAAGGAAAGACCAGAGCATGATTTTTTATTCGGCTTCTCTCTTGTTTATTGATTGTTTAGAAGTTTACAGATGGATTTTCAGTTAAACTTGATTTCTAGATTTAAGCCACACGCCCTTTTATGCAAGGATCTCGCTACTACCCCAAATGCTTGACATCTAATAATCAGTTCTTTACCCAGGGGTTGCTTCGCATTTTTTTGAAACTGGTGCAGCAATCCTGCATAAAAGACGGATTGACAGACCCACTAATTATACAGAGGTAGAAGACTTCAAATTAAGACTAACGAGGTCTTCAACCACTGTTGAAGAAACAAATCGTACAAGGAGTAAAATCATGGATTCTAAGATGCCAAAAAGTCAAGAACAGTCAGAACAACTACGGAGTGAGAAGTTTGAAGCGACAGCGGGGGGGAGACTTGCCACCCTAGTCAAGAACCGCGCGTTGCCAGGTAAGGTGGCTAAGTGGGCTGTCCTGGCTGTATCCCTAGTTGGGGTCTCTGCTGGTATGAGTATGCCAGCTCATGCACTCAACCGGGCAAAGTGCGAAAACGGCACTTTTAACATCTTTCAAAAGCAAGATGGTCCTGCAGGAGGTACCGGTCAGCAACTCTACAGAGCCACAATGTGCTTTGCTAATGCTGGAAAGCAGAACGTTCTTATCGCTGACGTGCTTCGCGTGTGGTCAGGAAACAACGCTGGTAAGATTGAAACTAATAAGGGAGTATTTGTTTTTGGTAAAAATGCAAATCTGAACTTCACGCGCCCAGGTGGTACGGGTCCATTAGTCATTTATCGCATCGTTATCCTCTGATGTTATGCGCTAGAGTGTAGTAGGAAGCACCTTTTCCTGCTTGGCGTTTAAATCAAATCTAAAATGAGTAGAGCGCATCTCCAAAATCAGTGATTTTGGAGATGCGCTCTACTCATTTTGCAGAACCTTCATGGAGGGTCATCTTCAATGTCTTTCAAGGACTGGGCGGAGTTCCCACAAGGGCTGACAGTCCCACAATGTGCTTCGCTAATGGTGGCGATCTTCGTGTTCTTATCGCTGACGTGCGTGCCTTGAGGTCAGGAAACAATGCTGAGTCATCACGCTTATTTGATCAATGACGATCGTATTTTAACGGGCGATTCTCTACTAATCCGAGGCTGTGGACGCACAGATTTCCAGAACGGCGATGCTGGCAAACTTTATGACTCAGTGACACAACGCTTGTTCACCCTACCTGACATGATACGGGTCTATCCGGGGCGAGACTATCGGGGGCATAGCGTTTCTACGATCGCTGAAGAGAAATGCTGGAATCCCCGATTTGTGAACTGTCCTGGAAATCCGGCGACTGCAAAATCGCGGACTGATTTTATTCAACTGATGACGAATCTAAACTTACCAGTCCCAAAGCGAATGCTAGAAGTTTTACCCGCAAATGAATTGTGTGGTCAAAAGTGGTGATATAACTCCCACTAAAATTATCTATTTAATGCTAGCGATCGCTTCAATCTCAATCAGGATTGATGGTGATGCGAGGGAAGCTACGCCGATACCCGTTAAAGACGGACGAGATTCGCCTAAAAAGCCAGAAAGAATAGGGGCAAGCGTTTCCAGATGCTCTCCAACTTCACCTCGAACATACACACGAACTTGCAGTAGCTGTTCGACCGATGAACCAGCGGCGGTCAGGGCAATTTTAAGATTGTCAAGCGCCTTTCTCGCTTGTCCTTCGAGCGAGTCCTCTGTGGTTTCATATTGATGATTCCAATCGACCTGACCCGATACGAAAACTAGCCCCAATTCTGTCTCAACAGTAGCCTGAGACATGCCAAATGCAGCACCATCGTACAGTTCTTCTGGATTGACTAGCTTCTTGCTCATATTGTCCTCCTAGTTGATTCAAGGAAATTCTAGCAGATGCGAACAACTTCACATACTTCGCCCGAACAAGTTCCGAACTCTCTTTGCTACTTTCTTGATATATTCAAGGGCAGAACCTCGCCACCAAAATAATGAGGCGTACTAGCCTGCTTTCATTTGTATCGCCTTAGTTCCCGTTGCTATCTATTCAGTATGATGTTGAATTACAGCATTTTTCAAGTAGATGTAGTACGATTAACTAGTCAGTGTCAGTAGAAA